>CAMWKN010000023.1 GCA_947174825.1 uncultured Clostridium sp. | reverse complement strand
ACTGATTAATTCCAATTTTTTTTGCTTTCTGAATAATTTGCCGGAAAATATGGCGATAAATTTTCATTATGGAAATTTTTTCCATATAATTGTTGTAGGCAGAAAGAAGATGAACCCCTATATGAAAAATACAAAAGACACTGACCATAACAAACAGTTTATGAAAATCTAACTGATTTTCAATACATTCGTAAATATATTTAATGAAATACACTGCACAAAAGGCATCAAATGCTGCCTCTAATATATTTTTAGCAAAGGTCAGCCAGACCATGGGCGGATCTCCCTGATGGATCTGGCGCAATGCCTGAATAATTTGATATAAAATATTTTCATTCTTTTTGTTGCTCATAATGATTCGACTCCTTGCCTGATATTCTCGCATGTCAAACACGAGCAAAGTCAATGTGTGACTACACAAACGATTTTGCTTATGACCTCATACGAAACAGAATTACATCAGCACCATGGAATTACTTCGAAACGCCTTTCAGATTACCAACTCTCTCTGCGATATTTTTCTCAAATTCCTCCTCTGACATCTGAGGATCCTTGGTTTCTCTCCAAATTGCACAAGGTAATTCATTACACTGGCTGCAATTCCGCAACTTCTTCCCCTTGACGGAACAGCTATAAATCGGGCAAGCCTTTCCTTCTGGTGCATGAAACACCTTTCCCTGACATTCATTGCAGCCCTGGCAGGTATTTCCATAAAATCCACAGGAACTACAATCAGTACCACAACAGCTGATCCCCAGAATTTCCCTCTGGCGTTTCTTGCTAAAGCTACTCAATACTAACTCATAAGATTTATCCAAAAGATCTTTCATCAGATCATCGGGAACTTCTCCGTCCGGTTTAATGGAATTCCAATGTTCCTTATTCATATAATACCCAGGAATAATATCTTCGTATTGTTTCCGCAAAAAGTCTCCCTCTGACGGCTCCAATTTTAAAGTAATATAGTAGGGCTGACTATCTTCCCAATTCAGACAGACAGCAGCAAACATTTTATCCCCAATGTGATAACGAATCCAATTCCAGTCCTTTTGCAGATCTTTTGTCACACCTCTTTTATTTAATAAATACGCATCTAACCAATCATATCTCATATTCTTTTTTCCTTTCTGTATCTGTGTTTTATTTATCGTAATAACTTTCATGCTTTCTCCAAAAACTTCATTTATTTCATGCATTTCTACATAAAATTACTACATCAATCCTTGTATATATCTCTCATATTCTCAATCACTCTCCCTATTTCTTCCCGGATATCCTCCGGCTCCATTAACTCCACCCCGTCACGAAAGGAAAAAATCCAGTCCAGCAGATAATCCCGATTGGTAAAATCAGTTTGGAATAACAATCTTCCATCTTCCTGCTCCACATAGCAATAGGGGCCATATTCCTCTACCAGTTTCCACCGATATTCCGGCTGAAACAGTGCTTTGACTGCAATTTCACCAGGGAAAATCTGCTTATCCACCAAATCCGGCAAGGGACAGCTTCTACCCTCAAACACAGTCTCCCCAATCTCCAATTCTTCCATACGGTTTAACTTAAACAATCGGAAATCCTGTCTCATTTTGCACCAGCCCCACACATACCAGTTGGACCATTTAAAAATCAGATAATATGCCTCGATCTGCCGACTGCTTTCCCCTCTCGGAGAATAGTAGAAAAAAGTGACTACCCTCTTACTGTCAATCACTTCCCGGATGATTGCAATTTTGGATGCCAGTGCATTCTTATACCAGGAGGAGAGATCGATTAGCACCGACTGATTCCCTGTCATAAAATCCGAAGAATTGACAGACAATTTTTCCATCAATTGCACATAGCGGTTGGTACCATTGACACTATCCAAACTACGAAGCCCTGCCAGAATATCCTGCATCTCCTGATTCGTAAACAGGGTTCGATCCATCTTATAGCCGTCCATAATAGAGATGCCACCACCCTGCCCTTGCAAGGTGACAATGGGAATCCCTGCCTTGCACAGCTCCTCTATATCTCTGTTGATGGTTCGTCTGCTCACTTCAAAATGCTCTGCCAGTTCCGGGGCAGTCACTTTCTCCTTTTGCAGTAAAATAGATAAAATTCCAATCAATCTGTCTACTCTCATCTTTTTCCTTTCTGGTGCATCATAACATAGCAAACACGACATCAGTATGTCATGTTTGATTATAGCATAAAAAAGTTATTGCAGTCTTCAGAATGATACAGAAAGAACGAGCAGAACTAGAACAGCGGACATTTTGACTGGAAAGTGTGTAAAATCTGTACTTTCCAGTATTTCTTTTTACTTCGTAAGATTGTTTTAACATTGATATTGAAACACTTTTCCCATATTCCATAAAAAAAGAATCTGTTTGAAATTCCTGTCGAACTGTGATACTATTTCTTTGGGACTACCAGGATGGTAGGCGGTTAGCCCTCTCCGGAGGGACTGTGACCCTCCATTTACATAGAAACTCGAAAGGGAATCTGGGAAAGGAGGGCTGAGCCAATGGATATTTTAGGACTTATGGCAGTGTTAAGCTTTGGCTTAACTTGCTTTGGGATGGGATACTCTATCGGTAAGGATAGTAACAAGACACAGAAATAGCCGCCCCGGTCCGCAAAACTCAGGCGACTATTTTTGTCAATTTATAATTCGGGCTAACCGTCTATCGGTAGTTCCCACAGGACACCTGTTACCAGCAGGTGTCCTTCTTTGTGTTTAATATACCACAATAAAAGGAAGATTTCAACTATTAGCTATGCATAAAGTGGTAGCATGATTAAAATTGGGGATTATAAAGAGAAACCTTTGAGTTTTAAGCACTTTCTTCTGCTAACTGTATCCAGCTTATTTAATATTGTTCCTAAATTTTAAAATTGTAGTTATATAATTTAATCCCTTGAATGATCAATCCATGACAAACCACCTGTACTCAAATCCTGCGCCAAGCAATATAAGCCTGCGCCATGTGCCGGGAGCTTGACGCTTTCCCCCAAAGAAACATCCCATTTTTCGCAATCCATTTCCCAAAGATCTCTCGCATCTTTCGTATTAATACCATAGTCTTCCAAGGTATTCCAAGGCAAGGCAACATCTGCCTCCTGGTCTTTCAGATTAAACACTGCCAGATATCTACGGTCATCCCAGGTATCCTCCGAACACCAAATCACATGTTCTGCATCCCGTTCGACCTGTCTGGCATTCCTGGTATGTTTTGCCAGCATCATGACCTCATGATTGGTAAGCAGACCCAGAGTCAATTCATCCAACTGCGGCAAATCTGTTCCAATCATCAGAGGGGAACGGAAAATACACCACAGAGTCAGCATAGTTTTCTGTTCCTCATGGGTAAAATTGCATTCCCACTCATGCCCAAAGCCTTTCCCCAGCTTTCCTAATGGTAACATATCACAGTCCGGATAGCATCCCTCTTTTACATGGTTCTGCCACAGTTCACAGCGCTCAAACATAGGCAATAGCAATTCCCATTTATCCCAGAAATCATCTGTAATCCGCCACATATTAGCATACTTTTCATAATGCCATGCCTCCTCTATTTTCGCTGGTCCCGGAGAAAGACTGAATACAATCGGACGCCCGCATTTCTGTATCGCATGATGCATCATTTCAATTTCTTTTTTTGCTGAAGGCATATCCATTCTACAAATATCATCGCATTTCACAAAATCCACGCCCCACTCTGCATATAAAGCAAAGATGGAATCATAATACGCCTGCGCCCCTTCTGCCTCTGGAAACACACCATACATATCCGGATTCCAGGCACAGATATTGGAAGGATCTGCAATTTCATTGGCAGTGCGTTCTGTCCCCAGAATCTTACCATGATTATGGGCAGCCTGTCTGGGAATTCCCCGCATGATATGAATACCAAATTTCAGTCCCAAATCATGGACATATTTCGCCAAAGGACCAAAGCCCTTTCCACCTGCTGCCGAAGGAAATCTCTGTGGACAAGGTAATAAACGGGAATATTCATCCATCTCCACTTTCCAAAATGGGATGTATTGATAACGCTCACGCTGACTGCCTGTATCGTAGCTATACCATTCAATATCCACTACAATATACTCCCAGCGATGCCTTTTCAGATGTTTTTTCATAAAATCGGCATTTGCCTTAACCTGCTCCTCATTTACCGTCGTATCATAATAGTCGTAACTATTCCAACCCATAGGAGGCGCTGGTGCAAATTTATTTTTGTCCATAAAGCATTTCCCTTCTATTTCTGATTAATCAATATAATTCCTTAATCTCATACATTAGCATTATATTTTAACCCAATTGATACCACGGATTGCTATATACTTTTGACCCTAGCATCATATTATATGTTAATGTCCAACTCAATTGGGCAGTGATCCGATCCCATTACATCCATATGGATCTTCGCATCCTCCAACTGCTCCTGCAAGCTCTCTGACACCAGAAAATAGTCAATACGCCAGCCCACATTCCGTGATCTTGCCTGTGCACGATAGGACCACCAGGAATACATATCTGTCTGATCCGGATAGAAATAACGGAAACTGTCAATAAAACCAGCACCTAAAAGCTCTGTCATCTTGCTTCGTTCTTCATCGGTAAAACCAGCATTTTTATGATTCGTCTTGGGATTTTTCAAGTCAATTTCCTCATGGGCAACATTCATATCTCCCGTCACAATGACCGGTTTTGCTTCTGCCAGCTTCGCTAAATATACCCGAAATGCATCCTCCCACTCCATACGATAGTCTAAACGCTTCAATTCATTCTGAGAATTCGGAGTATACACCGTCACAAAATAAAAGGACTCAAATTCAGCCGTAATCACCCGCCCCTCTGTGTCATGCTCCGGGATACCAATTCCATTCACTACAGAGATCGGTTCCTGCTTGGTAAATAAAGCTGTGCCCGAATATCCTTTCCGCTCCGCATAATTCCAATACTGATAATATCCCGGCAGTTCCAGATCTAACTGCCCTGCCTGCATCTTGGACTCCTGGATGCAGAAAATATCCGCATCTGCTTCCTTAAAATAATCCAGAAATCCCTTATTCACACAGGCACGAATGCCATTAACGTTCCATGATATACACTTCATACATTACCTCTTTTCTAAGCTGGGAATACTGTCCTAGCTATTTGATACCCTTTTTTCCAACAACAGATTCCCTACATCAATATGTCCTACCCAGACTACACCATCTTTCTCTGTCATCTGATACATGGCTTTTTCTTCCTCACTCAAAGTCTCAAACAGCTCCAGATACTCCTGCTTTTTCGGGAAAGGAAAATGCATACTGGTAATTTCTGATCGAATAGACTGCATCCCATATTCCGCAAAAAGATCCTTCATTTCCTTTTCCGTATAAAAGCCAATATGCCCATCTCCCTTGATTTCCATAAACCGATCAATGATTCTGTCATGATCCTGCTCATTTCTAATAGGATCTGCAACCAATACCCGACCACTGTCACATAACAAATCTGCCCATTGCCGTACTACCATGGCGGCATCTGGAAAATGATGAAACGCATATCGTGTGGTAATCATAGAAATCTTCTCCATAGAAGGATAATGCATTCCATCAAAAGCCTGGAAACGAATATTACTGATCCCTTCTTCCTCTGCTTTCTTCTGGTTCTGCTCCATCACTCTGCCTGCAATATCTAAGCCAATGATCTGACAGTCGGAGCGAGACTGTGCAAGAGGAAACGCCAGATAACCAGCCCCTGTGCCAACATCCAAAAGAGTATCTCCAGCCTTTAATGAAATCATAGATAATAACAAGCTAAGATGCTGATCGTCCCCTATGATATTGCTATATTTGTCATTCAGTAAGATTGATTCAAAACTTTTCTTTGCCTTTTCTACCTGTTTTTCCTCCTCCATCACACTTCCTCCTCTCACTTTTATCCCATACGAAGTTGTCTTTCCTGAATCAGATGATCAATATCTGCAAATGCATTTTCGACAGCTTCAGAATGATACCGCTCATACATATCATAAATCAGTTCTGTGAGCCCCAAATCATCCCATTCTTTCAAAACATCTCCAGATTTTTTATCCTTTTTCGCTGCATATAGTTCCAATAAATATAAAAAGAATTCCTGCTCTGCTGTCATATCATTCACCTCGAATATATGTTGAATTCCGCGGATCACCTGTAATTTGCTCACATTCCCAAATAGAAAAGATAGCAGGGTATCCAAATTCCCACATACCATATTGTAAATCTTCCAGCATCATATGCGTTTGCGATTGAATAAATTTACGAATAGCTTCCATTGGTGGAAGATTATATTTTACCATAATCATCTGAAGCACTTCTTTATCATAATACTGAAGCACTTCACTCATCATTTTTCGCATTCGACTACCTCCACAAATCGCATTATCTGAATTGCCTGCTTTGTCTTAAATGCATATTGATCTTTTAATTTTTGTGGCAACAATCTCTTAAGCGTTTCTTCCTCATCCAAAAATCCTGATAAAAATAAATTAAGTACGGGCATTGTATTATCATTTGCGACTGGTCCACATACAATATCATGTATTTTACCATGATATATGTTTTGCCTATTCTCTGAAATATAATGCTCTATTACTGGCTATGATCTCTGGCTGTTCCACTGCTACATTACTCCCATGATATAATTTCATCCAACATCTCCCCTATAAGCATTTTTACAGCGCATCAATAAACCGTTTAAAGTTCTCCATCCCAGTCTCATCATTTTTATAGACCCCGGCATGTTCCAATACCTGTTTGAATACAATCCCGATCTCGTCCTGCAGAATCTGATCTACATTCTCTGCATTAATATCATCATATTTCTGGATAAACTCCTCTACCCAGTCTGCATGTTTTTCCAATTCCTCATCACTGCGGATATCTTTCCCCTCTACGATATACTCTGCCAGACGTTTCATTTCGCCCTTCAATCTGGCTGGCAACACTGCCAATCCCATTACCTCAATCAGACCAATATTTTCTTTCTTGATATGATGTAATTCCTGGTGTGGGTGATAGACTCCCAGTGGAAATTCCTCCGTAGTAATATTGTTACGCAATACCAGATCCAGCTCATATTTTCCATCCCGCATTCTGGCAATTGGTGTAATAGTATTGTGCGGCTCCCCGTCTGTCTCTGCAAATACAAAGGCTTTCTCATCGCTATAACCACGCCATGTGTCCAAAATATGGGACGCTGCCTGCACCAGTTTCTCCGGTTCTCCATGACGGATACGAATCACGGACATTGGCCAATTCACAATTCCTGCTTCAATTTCCTCAAATCCACGAATTGTAATTTTCTCCTTGATCTCTGCCCTCTCCATGGCAAACTCATAATGTCCACCTTGAAAATGCTCATGGGAAAGAATGGAACCACCCACAATCGGCAAATCCGCATTGGATCCCACAAAATAATGTGGAAACTGACGAATAAAATCCAGTAATTTCCGAAAAGCCGACTCATCAATCTTCATCGGAGTATGCTGGCTGTTAAAAACGATACAATGCTCGTTATAATATACATAAGGTGAATACTGAAATCCCCACTCTGCTCCATCAATTGTGATCGGTATAATACGGTGGTTCTGGCGTGCTGGATGGTTCAGCCTGCCGGCATAACCTTCGTTTTCCATGCACAGCTGACACTTTGGATAAGCACTCTGGGGTGCATTCTTCGCTGCAGCAATGGCTTTCGGATCTTTCTCCGGCTTAGACAAATTAATTGTCACATCCAATGTGCCATATTCGGTTTCCGCTTTCCACTTCATATCTCTGGCAATCCGGTATCTACGAATATAATCCGTGTCACAACTAAACTGATAATACCAGTCCGTTGCTTCTTTGGCAGACTGTTGGTATTTCGTCCGGAATTCCTGAATTACCTGATGCGGAGCCGGCACCATTGCTGCCATTAATTTGGTATCAAACAGATCCCGATATGCCACACTATTTTCCTGCAGCACACCACGATCATAGGCATCATCCATAAGCCCAGCCAGAATTTCCTCCAACGGCATCTCCTGCACTGCTGTCTTCGGCTCTTCATAGGAATCCAACTGCATTATCTCCAGAATCCGATTCAGCGTATAGGTGCGATCCAGTGGATCTACCAATCCCGTTTTTACCCCATACTCCAATAGTCCCCATACCAATTCATTTACATTCCCCATAAGTCAGCTCCTCCCTGTTCTCATCTTCTTACGCTTGCATCATTCGATTCAGCGCATTAACCAACGCATCAATAGACGCTCTCAGAATATCCTCATCGGAATTCACGCCCCAGAATAACTTCTGTCCATCTTTCGTAATGCCAACATATGCCATTGCCTTGGCGTCCGACTTTTTAGACAGAGAATGTTCCTCATAGGCATCTAAGGTATATTGCATATTAAAATGTTTTTTCAATGCATTATTCACAGCATTTAAGCGACCATTTCCCTGTGCATCCACTACAGTAACGGTATCTCCCTCTTTAATAGATACCTGTGTCTGAATACCGTCTTTCTGCTGGAAATGACACTCTACAATATCAAATATTTTCTCCGGATCGTAATATGTCTCGTTAAAAATTCGTAACATATCCTCTGCCTTTAACTCTGCATGCTTCCGGTCGGACACACCTTTCATCAGATAGCCCACTTCCTCCCGCATACGATCTGGCAGTACAATACCAAAATTCTGTTTCAAGACATAGGCTACACCGCCTCTACCTGACTGGCTGTTAATACGAATCACATCCGAATCATAGGTTCTACCCACATCTTTCGGATCAATTGGCAGATACGGAACTGTCCAGAGATCCTGTTTCTTCTCCTCACGATAGTTCATTCCTTTGGAGATCGCATCCTGATGAGATCCAGAAAAAGCAGTAAATACCAATTCTCCGGCATATGGCTGCCGCATGGAAACCTTCATATCTGTCAGATGTTCATAGGCATCTGCAATCCGCTGCATATCAGAAAAGTCTAACTGCGGATCCACACCATGGGAGTAAAGATTCATTGCCATCGTGACAATATCCATATTACCAGTACGCTCCCCATTACCAAACAAGGTTCCCTCAATCCGGTCTGCTCCTGCCAGAACACCCAATTCTGCAGTGGCAACGCCGGTGCCACGGTCATTGTGTGGATGAAGAGATAACACCACATTATCACGATATTTCAAATGTTTGCTCACATATTCCACCTGGCTGGCAAATACATGGGGCATGGCATTTTCCACTGTAGATGGAATATTAATAATCGCCGGAGCCTCTGCCTGTGGTTCCCAGACATCCAATACTGCATTACAAACCTCCACAGCATAATCCATTTCTGTCCCATGAAAGCTCTCCGGACTATACTCAAAACGGAAATTACCTTCTACCTCGGCTGCCAGTTCTTTTAATAACTTGGCGCCATCCACGGCGATTTTCTTGATCTCATCTTTTGATTTGCGGAACACCTGCTCCCTCTGTGCTACCGATGTGGAATTATACACATGCACAATGGCATTCGGTGCACCTTTTACCGCCTCAAAGGTTTTGCGGATAATGTGCTCCCTTGCCTGGGTTAGTACCTGCACCGTCACATCGTCTGGAATCAGATTACGCTCAATCAGAGTTCTGAGAAAGACAAATTCCGTCTCGGAAGCTGCCGGAAATCCCACCTCGATCTCCTTAAATCCAATCTCTACCAACAGTTTAAAAAACTCAACCTTCTCTTCTAATCCCATTGGCTCAATCAACGCCTGATTTCCATCCCGCAAATCCACACTGCACCATACTGGTGGTTTCTCAATGGCATCCTTTTTCACCCACTCATAACATTCCTCCGGTGGCATGAAATAACTTTTCTGATACTTTTCATAACCTTTCATTGTCACATCCTCCATTCTCTCTGGAACCGTTTACCGGTTCGTGTGCATACCCTGAGAGCAATTCTTGATTATCTGATAATTATTCGAAACCTCATAAATATATAAGGTTAATCAGGCTCAATTTATGAAAAAAGCTGACCGATGATCCCGACAGTCTTACTAATTGGCTTGGAACATTGAGCAACAGTTCTAACCGAAAAAAATCCCATCTCTTTGTTAATCAAAGAGACGGGAGATATCTTCTCACGCGGTACCACTCTTTCTTCATGAATCATCATGCGCTCACAGGTACATCTAAAACTTGTCAATACCTTTCCCCTGTAACGGTGGGACTCCGTCCTGATCTACTATTCGTTCAACCGGCAGCTCCAAGGGCAGTTCACTGATTCACGTCCACTGTTTCGCATCCACCAACAGCTTTCTGTATTCTGATCCACAGCTACTATTCCTCTTCATCGCTTTATCTTTTGAT
>CAMWKN010000022.1 GCA_947174825.1 uncultured Clostridium sp. | reverse complement strand
TTTATATAGAGGATTCCATGAACGGAATTGAGCTTGCAGAAAAGCTCCGTTCCATTGATGAAGAGGCGGTTATCTGCTTTATTTCCACCAGTGATGGTTTTTACAGAGAGGCGTATGATTTATATGCAGTCCAATATCTCATAAAGCCTGTCACGGAGGAAGCCATGCGGCAGCTTCTGGATAGGGTGACAAAGAATTTTATCCGGGATAAGGAGAAAACATTAAAATATTCCTGGAGAAGGTCAGCAGGTGCGATTCCTTATGGAAAAATCCTGTACATCAGCAGCAAAGAGCATATTCTTTTCATCCATTGTAAGGATGGACGAGTACAGGAAAGCATTGGTAAGCTGAACGATTTGGAGTGTAAGTTGGACGGGAATGTATTCATGCGCTGCCATCAAAGTTTTCTTGTCAATATATACCATGTGGAGAAATTAAGCGGTTCGGATCTGACGGTGGGAGAGGAGCGGATTCCGGTGTCCAGGCGGTATTATGCCGAGGTAAAGAGACGGTATCAGGAGATGCTCTTCGAGGAGGTGGACTGGTAAGATGACAATACTTAGGGATTTATCCATGCTGTGGTCGCTGGTCCACATATTAATTCTTTTCATGTTGTTGTATCGTTCCCGCTATCCCCGGAGGAAAACATTCTTTCTCACGGGAATTACAATGGGACCGCTTATTTTGTTGACAGTGGCGGGGATGATGTATTACGGAACGGAATTTATGGGCAAGATCTTTATTCTGACGCTTACTCTGCCAAGTCTTTTGTTCTTCTGGTTTATGTCAAAGGATAAAAAGGGAAAGTTTTTCTTTACCTTCTGTCTGTCGGATACGGTGGCGCTGTGGATTGTGTCAGTGACCAATGTGGCGGATTTTTACTTTGGGGGACAGCAATATATATTAATGCTGGTTGGAAGACTGGTACTGTTCCCACTGGTGGAATGGGTGGCATATCGGTATTTAAGAAAACCATATCGAGAATTACAGGAGTCTGTAGCAGGCGGTTGGGGACTCTTTGCAGGAATGACAGCGTTCTACTATGTCCTGCTTACCATAAGCTCCAATTTTCCTACGATTGTGACGAAACGCCCTCAGGAGCTTCCTACTTTTCTGTTGATACTGGCATTGATGCCTTTGACCTATGCCACGATTTTTGCGGCAATGTATAGACAACTTCTACTCTTCCGGAAACAGCAGAGCGAGCGTGTATTGCAGGAGCAGAAGAACACGCTGGAGGCACAGCTTGACAACCAGCAGAATATAAGAAAGATGAAACATGACATGAAAGCTTACACAGCCACGCTTTCCGGTCTGCTTGCGGCAGGGAAAACACAGGAGGCGGTAGAGTATCTGGCAGGAGTGGAAAAGGAAATGGATACTCTGTCGGGGCAGTTCTGCGCCAATCCATATATTAATGCAACCCTTGCCTATTATTATCGAAAACTGGAGGAGCTTTCAGCGGAGTGCAGAATGGACATACAGGTGGGAGAGGAACAACTGCCCCATATGGAGCTGTGCCAGATTCTTGCAAATGGGCTGGAAAATACCTGTAATGCTTTAGAAGGGATTACTATAGAAGAACGTCAGGTCTCCGTGCATATGAGGTATCATAGGTCTTATCTTCTGATAAGGATAAAAAACCGCTGCAGGGATGACCTGTATGTGGAAAAGGGGAGTATACCTGCTACAGACAAAGAGGGGCATGATCATGGTTTTGGACTTGCCACAATAGAGGAAGCAGTGAAGAAACTAGATGGTGATATGTTTTGCTACACAGAAAACGGAAATTTTGTACTGGATGTGATGCTGATGCCAGCCACTTAAGAGTGCAGAAATGAGGTGAATTATGTTAGGTGGTTCTGTATATATTGCATTTATCCGGTTTGTGATCAATTGCATGGGAGTAGTTCTATTGTTTTCCCAGATTGGGGAATCACGGTTTGACAGAAAAAAGACAATACTATGTTATGGATGTTTTTGTACGGTTATGCCTGCCTTGGCATGTATCTGGTATGTGGTGGACTGGGCAAGCTATGTGCGGATCGTGCCATTTGCCACGTATCTGAGTTTTTCCATCTTTGCCTTTTGGATCAGCAGGGATGCGATTTGTCTGAGATTTTATAAGCTGGCATTGGTTTTTTATCTGATGGCATTATATGTCGTTGGAGGATTGGAGATTTCCATACTTTTATTTGACCGGAATGCATGGGCAGATATTGTAGTACGTATTTTGCTAATCACTTTGATTACACTACTGTTACATAAATATGTAAGGAAATCCATGCAGGGATTTGGCAGATATGTGGAGCGGGAGGCAGATACCTTTAGCGTTGCTGTTATGATTCTCTGTATTCTGCTTGGAATCGGTTACATATTGAATCCAGATCTGAACCGGGGAATGACACTGCATCGTATGTATCAGATGGTTCTCAATTTTCTTCTGACAGGGATGTTGCAGCTTTTGGTATTCCGATTCTATTTACATATCGGGAAAGAGAAGGAATATGAGAGGGAAAAACAACTCATCCAGATGAACTACAGGCTGTTGGAACGGCAGATTGAGATTCTGGAAGAGTCTGTGGAATCAGGCAGGCGAATCCGCCACGATGCAAGACACCACAATGCGGTTATCGCAGAGTATGCGCGCAGGGAACAGAAGGAAGAATTATTGCAGTATCTGAAGGAATACGAGGAGGAAATCGTGCAGGGCATACCGGAAACGATATGTGCCAATACCGCAGTTAACAATGTTCTGGCAGCATATACCAGAAAGGCGAGAAACGAAGGCATCAAAGTTACACTGGATGCCCGGATTGGCAAAAATCTGAGCGTTCCAAGCCTTGATCTGGTGGCAATTCTTGCCAATGCTTATGAAAATGCGATCTATGCCTGCATGGAAGTGAAAAAGAGTCTGGATGAAAGGGAATGTTTTATTCAGCTGATGCTTAAAATCAAGAAAAATAAACTGATTATTACTTGCAGAAATACTTGCAGGATGGAAACGGAATTAAAAGATGGGCAGCCGAAATCAGAATTTACAGGCGGCATTGGAGTTTCGAGTATTATTCGGGCTGCAGAGAAGTATGATGGAGAATACGATTTTAAAAATGATAAGGGAGTGTTTGTATTCCGGCTGATTATGAACATGGAACCGGTTTCGGGAGAGGACAGTATTTCGCAAACGATTCCAGAAAAACAGATATAGCATGGAGGTTAAAGATGACAGTTCAGAAAGGAGTAATACATATGAAAACCAGAAAAATCAGTATTTCTACACAGTTGTTTCTCTTTATTCTGGGGGCTTCTCTTATTGTAGCCTTGATTGTAGGAGGGGTTTCTTATTCTACAATGGGTCGTTTTTTAAGGCAGAAGACGATGTCAGATGTGATGGAAATTGCGGTGATTGCTGCTGAAAATGTGGATGGGGAGGCTTTTTTGAAAGCAATGGAGGGTGATAAAGAAGCTCTGCTAACAGTTAAAGATTCCCTCAGTTTTTTTCTGTCGGGAGATTCGGTAAGCTATGTCTATACACTTATGCCAAAAGATGAAAGCGATTTTCAGTTTGTGGTAGATACGGATCCGGATGATCCTGGAGAATATGCCGAGGATTATGAGGCGCAGGATGCCATGTTTGAGGCGATGGAGGGAAAAGCCAGTGTAACGCAGGAAGCTTTTACTGATGAGTGGGGAACTTTTTACAGCGGTTATGCACCGATTGTACAGAATGGAAAAACATTGGGAATTGTGGCAGTGGATTATGAGGCTTCATCAATACAGACTTCCTTGAATAATCTGATACGTAATATTTTATTTTCGGTGGCAATCGGTATTCTCTTTGCGGTTATCGCAGCAGTAATTGTATCCGTCAGAATGAAACGCAATTTTAGAAAGGTAAATGACAAGATTCTGGAGGTGGCATCGGATGATGGAGATCTGACAAAGGTATTGGATATTACTTCTGGAGATGAATTGGAGGTAATTGGAAACAGTTTAAACCAGCTTCTGCAGAAAACTGCAAATACGGTTCGGCAGATCAAAGGCGGAACAGACAGCATCGAATTCAAAATGGAGAGTATCAATACAAATGTATCTGATTCTGCTTCTCAGATTACCAATATCAATGATACAATACAAGATATGGTGGCATCCTCAGAGGAGATTGCGGCATCTGCCGGAAACGCCAGGGAACAGGTGGATTTTGTATATAAGGATATTCAGAGTATCGTGGATATTGTTGCCCAGAATACTAATAATCTGCAAGAGATTTATGTTTCTTCGAAAGAACTGAATGAAACGGCAAAAAGCTCTGTGACAAGAATAGATGAAAATGTGGAGAACATGTCCGCAGACATGCAGAAGGAAAAGGAGAAGGCAGATGCTGTTCTCCAAATCAAAGAGCTTTCAGATACTATTTTAAATATTTCTTCCCAGACGAATCTATTGGCACTGAATGCCTCAATTGAGGCTGCAAGGGCAGGAGAAGCTGGACGGGGATTTGAGGTTGTTGCCCGGGAAATTGAAACATTGGCACGTAATACCAGTGATGCGGCAAATGAGATTCAGATCATGAGTGGTGATGTGGTGGAGGCAGTGGAAGGACTGGCTCAGCTGGCAGAGCAGATGCTCTCCCTTTTGCGGAATGAGATTTCCACAGATTATGAAAGTTTCAGCGATGCTTCCCGCAGTTTTATGGGGAAATCAGATGATATCCGGTCGTCTATGGAACAGTTGCAGCAGATTACAGAAGAATATGAAAAGTCACTAAAGAGTATCCATGATGTTATGCAATCTGTCAGCACTGCATCAGAGGAAACAAGCACAGAAATTGTCCAGGTATCAGAGATGCTGTTATCAATGAATACCGATATGAAAGATATTGAGGATTCTACAAAAGAAACATTTCAGAATATTTCAGGTATGAATAGGGAGCTAAGTACTTACCGGATTGATGCGGATTGAGATGGAGTTGATTACGAATATGGAGGTTAAAGATGACAGTTCAGATTGCACTCTGTGACGATGAGACAGCAGAGCTTACTAAAACAGAAAAAATATTGGGTGCCTATGAACAAAAACATATGGATACAGACTTTATGATCGAATGCTTTGAAAGTACGGATGAATTACTCTATATGATTAGAGAAGGACAGTATACACCAGATTTGGTCTTTATGGATATTTATATGCCAGAGGAAACAGGAGAAAGCGCTCCCTTAGGGATGGAAGCAGCGAGACGGCTTCGTGACATGGGGAGCAGGGCAAAACTGGTATTTCTTACTACATCCAAAGAACATGCTCTGGATGCCTTTGATGTGGAGGCTTCCCAGTATCTGATCAAACCGATACTGACAGATAAATTATTTTCTCTGCTGGATCGGTTTCGGAAAGAGGCAGAAGAGGAACGGGAGAACTACATTTTGCTGCGGGTGGAGGGAATGCTAAAAAAAGTGTCATTAAATGATATTGTATACTGTGAAGCCCAGGGAAAACGCCAGCGTATCTATATGGCAGATGGTACAGAAGTGATGCAGAATCTGACGATGGCAAGGATTTATGAGATGTTCTCTGTCTGTCAGGGGTTGGTGAAAGTGGGTGTTTCCTATATCGTCCATTTGGAGCATATCGTCAGTCTGAATGCACAGGAGCTACGGATGGATAATGGGAGGAAAGTCTATTTGCCAAGAGGAACGTATCGTCCTTTACGGGAACAGTATCTTGATTATTATTGCGAAAAGAAATAAGGTGAGGTTTTGCCACACCTTATTTTTTTGCAAGTTTGAAAGGATTGCGTTTGGCTGGAATTTGGTGTTTTTTCTGTAGCTGATAATTTTTAATGCGGCGGTTTTTCATTTCTTTCTGGCAATCAATAGTCAGGAGGGAAAATATATGAGAAAGAAAATTGGTACGACTGGTATGTGGCTTTTTCTGGGACTAACAATCGCATTTCAAATTGCTTATTATATTGGATTGCGAGACATGATTTCTAATGAGAGGGTGTTTGGAACAACCACTAGAGAAGTAGCAGACCATTTTGTCTGTTGCGTGGGATTGGTTCATTATTTTCTGTTTGGATATTTATATTCCGTAAAAAAGCATTATGCAGAAAAGAATCTAGATGGAAAGAATCTAGATGGAAAGAATGGAATAATAAAGCGTTGGATCATACTGGAAATCTTCTGTCAGTTAGGAATCTTCTTTAGCTATTTTCTTGTATGGATAGATAGTCGTATAGTATATCATATTAATGAGACAATCGGGTACTGGCATGTAGGAAGAAGTATCCAGGCATTATATATATTTTGGGGTAGAAAAGAAATTATCCCTATGGGAACGGCATGGGTAGAACAGTATGGAGAGATTTTTGACCTAACACTCATCATAGCTCCAGTTCTTCTGATGCTCCTGATCTATAGCATTCATTGTGTATTTAGGTTTATTCAATTTAAGCGAAATGATTGTTTCAATATGATATGGGCTGTATGGACGGTGGTATTTTTTCTTGTCATTATCGTATTCGCTGTAAAATGGACTTTGAAGGGTGATGGTATTATGATGTGGACAGAGAGTGTGTGGTAGGCATTATGGGGAATTTCAACTTGAATTTTTAGTACGTTTGAAAAAAGCCACTGGAAAATTATCTGGTGGCTTTTTGAATTAAAAATTAAAGAAAGATGGATTGGTAATATGGTTCAGAAAATATATAGTTTTGCAAATAAATTTAATTGTTGCAAAAAGTATATGGTTACTGTTATAATAAAAATAAAGTAATTTGTATCATTTCGGATTGGGAATATCACAGGATTATTGAGGCAGAACAGAAATTTAGGAAGAAAAACAGACTAGAGGAGGAAAGGACACGTTTTATGGATAAATTTTTAACAAAACTTATGGATGACCAAGAAAGAGCTTTTAATATTTTGTGTATTATAATATAAGCGATGAATTAAGATGGACTAATTTTTTTAGCAGGATACATCTTTTTTTCATTATGTTTTTGGGTGTAATTGTAGCATACATTTTTTTGTTAAGATTAGCAGATGAACGACCATTTAAAAAAAGCATTAAAAAAGTTTATCCAACTTTTACCCTGTTTTTTGCTTGGCTGTTTTTGGTTTCATGTGGACTTTCTCCCATTGTTTTTGGCAGAGCAAAACATGAATTAATGTTGTTGATTTTTAATACAATTGCGGCATTAGTAGTTATTTGGCTTATATTTTTTTTAGTGAAAAGAAAAACAAAAAAAGAAAACGGATATCCATATACAGCACCATTTGTGTTTACTATATTAGTTAGTTTGAATTTATTTGTAAATATATTTTTGGGGGGAAATGGACACAACAAGAAAATGCAATTTATATCGGGCTTTTTTGTTTTAGTGATAATAATTACTTTATGTATTTCAATTTTTATAAATAAGAGTAAAAATCTTAATGAATAAGATAAAAAGATTGTTTTGTTGAGCAGTAATAGGTCAGAGGATATACTATTAATTATTTGGGCAAAAAATATAGGATAAATGATTTCAGCAAAATTAACGGAAAAGGCAAGCATTGTTGCGGATATTAGGGGACACAGCGAGGAGGCTTTACATGTGGTAGGGCAAATGGAGAATTTGATATGTCTACGCAAGGAACGGATATGCAAAGAAGATAAATGTCATGGTAGAGTGAGTAGGAGCATATGGATCATGTCAAGAGGATGGGTTATGTAATGTTACCTGTCCTCTTGTTTTGTTTGTAAATATATGAATAATAGTGAAATAAATTTGACAGATATAAGTGAAAATTATGAAACTTAAAACATTGAAACCATAAACTGCTTATGTTAGTATATATTTATGAACAGCTGAGGGAATAAAAGCAGCAACATTGAAAAAGCTGTATAGGAATGCTTTCTCTATCATGAGAGGAGCATTTAAAACAGAGAAGGATGGGCTATGAATATGAAGAATCTAAAAATGAGAGCAAAAATCACACTACAGATTGCTATTGTTATTGTGATTTGTATTACCATGTTATATGTGATTGCCAACCAAAGCATGACCAGTATGATGAAAAAGTCTGAGATGGACAACATGAATGCAACTCTTAATGCACAGACAAATATTATTAAACAGTATATAGATGAGCAGGAAACAATATTAACTGCTTTTAGCAAGGCATTTGAGGTCCGCGATTTGTTGAAGAATCCTAAGGATGAGAAAAAGCAAAAGCAGGCGCAGGCATATACAGAGGCTTATTATCAGGGACTTAACCAATGGGAAGGTTTGTATATTGGTGAGTGGAATACGCATGTAATTGCACATTCCAATCCAGAAGTAGTGGGAATTACCACAAGAGAGGGTGATGCCTTAAAAGCATTGCAAGATGCCATGATAGAACAAAATGGATTGTACAATGCAGGTATTATCGTGTCACCGGCTACGGGGAAACTTACATTATCTATGTACTGCCCGGTTTTTGATGAAGACGGGACAAGTATCATTGGCTATGTTGGTGGTGGAACCTTTGCAGATGAATTAAAAGAATTATTGGAAACAAGCTATGCTTCGGCAGGTACAAGCATGTTATATTCCATGATTAATGTAAATAACAGCACATATATTTTTGATAAGGACGAATCACTCATTGCAGGGGAGATAGAAAATCCTATGCTGTTATCTGTTATTGATAACTTGAAGAATAAGCAGGGGGAAACGATAGGTGGATTAGAATACAAGGATGATAAAAAGGGGAAATCGATTGCCCGTTATCAATACATAGAGGAACATGGATTTGCTGTAGTTGCATATGACAGTGAATCAAATGTTTATAAGAATGTCCGGAAAAATATGCTGACATTGGCTGTTATCTGTATTAGTTCTGTACTGCTTATCAGTGTATTGTCATGGTTCTTCATCAACATTAGTACAAAACCATTGAGATATGCAGAAGAATCCATTATGAAGTTAAAAAATTTGAATCTGAAGAAAGATCACAAGCTGGATTCCTATCTGAATTGCAAAAGTGAGGTCGGTCAGATAGCAACGGCACTGGATTCCTTATACACAACATTCCAGGATATTGTATTGACATTGAACCAATGTTCCGGTTCTTTAAATAATTCTGCTGTCAAGATGACAGATTACTCAGGAACATTATTGAAATGTGTGAATGATCATTCAGAGGCGACAGTACAATTTGCCGATCATACGGAAAAGATTACGCAGGCAGTATTGCAGGTTGATGAAGAAATATCCAATATTACAGAGGTTGTGTCTCAGATCGGAAATAAAATTCATCAAGGAGCAGGACAGAGTGATGATTTGCTGGAAAAAGTGTCAGAATTACAATCTGTTGCAAATGAATCTTTAGAAAAAATCGGCTTTCAGATTGAAGAAAATCAAAAGGCAATCGATGAGGCATTGGAGAGCCTGCAGTCTTTGATGAGTATTGATGAGATGGCAACACAGATTTTAGATATAACAAGCCAGACGAACCTCGTATCCTTAAATGCATCTATTGAGGCGGCTCGTGCAGGCGAAGCTGGAAAAGGATTTGCAGTGGTTGCAGACGAGATTGGAAATCTGGCAAGCAGTTCCTCCCATACTGCCACAGATATTCAGGCAATCTGTCAGGAAACCAGACTGAATATTGGCAAGGTGCAGAAATGTTTTGATGACATTATTGCATTTTTGCAAAATGATGTGTCAACACAATTTGTCTCTTTAGTTGAGGCAACGAAAGACTCTTATCAATCAATAGCAAAAATCCAGCAAATTATTCAGGATATTGATAGTTCTTCCGGTGTATTTTCGGATGTGATTATAGAGATCAAAAATTGTATTGATCAGGTTCAATGCGTACCAGAGGATGGAACGATTGACAGTGGAGAGATTTTAAAGCATGTAGAGCAGACAGAACAGACTACACATGAGTTGACAGATATTGTTGGTCAGAACAAACAAAATGCGGTGGCAATCCGGGAGATTGTGGACAGATTTTCTGATTATGCATGAATGAGAGGAGAATGAAGTTGTTGTTCAAGTGATGTATGTGTCCTTGATAAATGGAGTGTATGCATCTCGTAGTATTGTTGTTTTTCTGTGGGAAAATGTTATAATAATCACAAGGTATCAGTTCTTTGCAGGAGCATCCGGGCGGATGTCCGGGTGTTGTTCGTGTCCAGTTCCGACTAACATGAATGCGCTGTGAACACGGAACAGCTGATACCTTTTGTTTTATAGCGCGCTAAATTAGGGTGTTTCCTATGAAATATAAAATGGATTATGTATTTGGAGATGTTATTTATTCGATGCAAGCAGATAAAAACGGAAGATAGTAGATACTTTTACAAAGCAGGAGGCAAGCAAATGAAGATTTTAGAAGCAGAATTTGTAC
>CAMWKN010000021.1 GCA_947174825.1 uncultured Clostridium sp. | reverse complement strand
AGATTACACCTGATAACATTTAGCTGTTGTTAGGTGTATATTTTTATGCCATAAATTTTGATGATATATTTTTTACAAAGATTTGTATATAGGGGATATATGAAATGGGCAATCCAGTACAATATATTCCTTCAAACTGAATACAGCAGCTTACGAGTACCCAAATCGACATGGCAGGTCGGTGCGGTGTACTCTTTTTTTGTTACTGTCGAAAATTGCTGATTAATCAGGATATACATATACGAAAGTCGAAAAGAGGACCGCCTGCAGATTCTTCATTTCAAAAATAAATATAAAGAATGGAGAATCAGAAAATGAAGGATATAAAATATACTATTGCCGATAACGTGAAATTATACCGGAAAAAGCAAAATTTAACTCAATTTGAACTAGCAGAGAAAGCAGAGCTTTCAGTTGATTCTATAAAGCGGATCGAGCATGGGAGCAGAACAATGTCGTTAGAAAATTTTATGAGAATAGCAGATGCATTGGATGTTCCCCTATCATATCTCATGTATGAAAATCTAAATCAAATTCCCATAACAGAACGTATTCTGAATATCTTAAACAGTAAAAGTGAAAAGCAACAGGAATATTTATTACATATGCTTGAAGAAATGTCATTTGGTTTGGACAAGCTCTTTTAGTAAGTGAAAAAGGACGAAAAGGTGTGTAGGAATTTTATGCGCCTTTTTGTTTTTTTGCCTAAAAAGTGAAACCAAATTCTTACAAGCACCGTATTGATGAAAAATTTGAGCAGATAGGATTTGGAGGAATGGACGAAAAGAGCATACTAAAGAGATTACGGAACAGGGATGAAAAGGCATTTGAAGAAATAATTGATTTGTATGGCGCTTATATTACTGCTATTGTCAGAAACCTATTAAGCTCAAAGGGAACAAAAGAAGATGTAGAGGAGGTGGTTGCAGACACATTTATTTCATTGTGGAATACGGTTGAAAGGATCAATTATGAAGAATATAGCAGCATAAAGGCATACATAGCAGTCATTGCAAGGAATAAAGCAAAAGACTGGTTGAGAACTGCCAAAGTACAGAATCTACAGTTGATGGATGATATTCTGGTAATTGATAACAGCGTGGAACAGCTAATTGTCCAAAGAGAACAGCAGAGAATTATTGCAAAAATTTTAGAACAGTTGAAGCCGTTAGACTGGAAGATTTTTGTTGCGTATTACTACCAGTACAAAAAAGTGAATGAGATTGCGCAGGAGCTTCAGATGAATCCTCAGACAGTGAAAACCAGACTGCGGCGTGGAAGAGAGGTGCTAAAAAAATTTCTGATCAAAGAGGGATATGGAAGCAATGCAGATTAGGATTAGTGATATGCTTGATAATGCTTCAGAGTTGATTGAAGGGAACGGGGAAGTCAGAAATGCAACCAACAATGACAGAATCAAGAAGATTGTATTTTCAGAGATTGAATGTACGCCAAGACATAGTGTAAAAGAGAAGGAGGAAAGGAACATGAGAAAAAAGATATTCAAAATTATGAAATGGGCAGGTTTGATTTTATTGGGAGCTATTGCAGTATTGATGATTTGGAATTTTATCTGCAAGAAGGCAGAACAGTCCAAAATTGAAGCTGCATATGGAACGGTTATTGAAGTGAATGGGCATAATATGGTGGTAGATATAAAGGGAGAGGATAACGAAACAACAATCATATTGCTGCCCGGCTGGGGGTCGCCTTCGCCTGTCCTGGAGTTTCTTCCGCTGGCGGAAGAACTGTCAGAAGATTTCAGGGTTATTACCATAGAACCGTTTGGATATGGGCTATCTGACAGGGTTGGAACGGAACGGGAAATCAGCGTTGTCGTGGAAGAACTGCATGAGTGTACCCAAAAGTTAGGCTGCAATCAGTATTATTTAATGCCGCATTCGCTCTCCGGGTTGTATTCCCTGTACTGGGCGAATGTCTATCCGCAGGAAGTAAAGGGCTTTATAGGGATTGAGCCGTCTGTTCCCAAACAGTCTGATGAAGAGCCGCTCCCGATCAGCATGGTAGCATTGAATAAGCTATCAGCGTATTTCCAGAAGGCAACAAATGTGTTAGGGATTACCCGGTTATGTTCCATAGGGCATCCTGAAAACGCAATCTATGCAGATACTTCTTATTCATATTCAGGTAGGGAGTTGGAAGTATTCCGCATTTTGTCTATGGATTATGCATACAGCAAAGATATTATGAATGAAATAGGGCATATGGAGGATAGTCTGGAGTCTGTAAGGGATATGAAATTTCCTGAAACAGTCCCAGTATTGCAATTCGTTTCGGGGGATAACTGTGAGCTGCTGGAAACATGGGAGACGTTGCACCGGGAAGTAATTACAGAAACGGATAAGAGTGAAATGCTGCGGCTGGATGGTGGGCATTACCTGCATTTTGAAAGGAAACAGGAACTTGTTGAAAAAGTAAGGGAATGGGTGCGGAGCGTGGAAGAAGGATTGTAGATGTTTCCTTTTTCTGCAATATTAAGCCGTTTTCTGCAAAGGCAATGTAGTTGATATGATTTTCTGCTATGATTAATGTGTATGCAAAAAAATTATGCATATAGGTTTACACAACGATTAAACTGTTTGTATAAATGCAGTAAGGTATAATAACTTATATTTTCGGGAAATGTGGATCGCACACATTTCTGCATTAGTGTTAGTCCAAGGAGAATGAGAAATGGATAAATATAAAGAACTGATAAGTCTTTTTTCGGATGTCCTCGAAAAATCGAAGGATTACCATATTGCGTATATCTATCAGGTGGGCTATGTGTCTTTGGTTGGTCTGTTAAGCAAAGAGGAAGGACAGAACCTGTCAATGATAGTTGATGAAATTTTTTCCTCGCCGGAGGGCATGGCGGAAAGTTTACTGCGTAACTGGCGCTGGCAGTGGTTTTATGAAAATAGGGAATTGCTGCCACGAAAAGATTATGATGATATTTGCAAGCTCGATGATGAGCTGCCGGACAGCCTGCGGGATCAATATAAGCAGGATATTCTAATCTGGCAGGATAAAATACAGGCTGTCTTACAAAAAGAAAGTTAAGTCTGTTTGTATATCAGGCGTCCGATGAGGGAAGTAGCAGAGATAAAAACAAATACGATTGCTTGAAGAAGCATATACCTTGTGTTTTGAGTGAAGATGAAAAATAAAGCCAATAAAAAGCTAACAAGCATCGTGAAATAAGTTCTCTTAATGAATGTGCGGTTTTCCTGCGCATCTACTTCCCGATTTGGATGGTCAACTGGACCGACGAGCAGAATCAGTGTGGCAGCAAACAGATACAGTGCAAAAGAGATCGGAATGGGTATTGTTAAATATTGTACTGCCAACAGGGAAGATGTGAGTATGAAACAGGAGCCTATAAAACAGGCAAAATATGTTTTCATATGTAAGCCGCCGCCGTAGGAGCGCATAGGGATAAAAAGCAGGAAAAAGAAAAGGCATTCAGGCAGCATACCAAGAAACAGGGCTATTATAATGCTGCATATAGTACTTGCAGACAGCTCCAAAAAGCATTGAAAACCGTACTGGTAGATCTCAACAAATTCTTCAGTAATGATTTCTTTTTCATATATGTAATCTGCTAATTTTTTTGCTAAATGTTCCATGACAGCTCCTTTTTAGAATTTGAAGTCACTCCATATGTTATCCGGCTTTCTCTGAATATGAACCATACATGACGACAATGACCTGAAATATATTGTCATTGTCCGTTATATTCATTTGTCCATGATAATTTACAACGGCATGGTTTATGGATGAAAGTCCAAGACCGTGATATATGTTATCGGCTTTTGTAGTTAGATAATGCCCGATATTATCCTTTTTCCGCTTTTCCTGATAGTTATTTTTTATGCAAAGCTGAAAGATGTCTTTGGCATAAGAAATATCAAGGCATATAAATCCTTTTTCGCCCGGAATATCCCGGCAGGCTTCCAGTGCGTTTTCCAGTAAGTTCCCTAAAACGATGGCTAAATGTCCGCTTTCAAATGGAAGGGAAGCTGGTACAAGGACATTGACATTAAACTGTATATTATCTTTTTGCGCTGCGGCATATGCATTATTGATTAAGGAATCCACAACTATGTTACCGCTGCGGGAAACTTCCTCCGGGCGTTCTCCGGTGGTGACATCTAACATCTGCATTATGTATCTCTCTGCCTCGTTGGTCTGCCCTGCCTGAACCATTCCAAGAAGCCCGGAAAGATGATTTTTCAAATCATGCCGGATTCTGCGGTTCTCAAGATAGAGGCTTTCCCGTTCTTCCGCCTGCTGGCTGCAAAGATCCAGTTGCTGTGCATATAGGCGGTTTTGCTCACGCAGTTCAGCGTTCCGGCTGATCCAGTCGTAGACTTCAAAGATAACATAGTTTACCACAAGCAGCAGGAAACTCGCTGTGGCAGAGAATATCATATACTCGTTATGGACAGCCGCAATAAGGAATATATGGTGCATCATATAAATGCTGCTGACTGGTATCAGTAAAATACTTAAAAAGTAAAGCAGGGGAATTTCGGAATAGTGGTTATCCTTAATACAGTGGCTTATGATAACTGATAACAGCAGCATACACATTTTGGATATGAAACTTCCGGCATCGTGAAGCGTTCTGGAATCAAAACCGATAGACATTAGTATCATCAGGACAATGACTTCCACCAGCATCCATACCGTGCATATCAACAAGGAAAATATGCAGCGCTGCATAACGCTTCTCTTGCGGGTAGCTGAGCTGATCATAAATATCAGAAGGACATTCCCGAACAATAATAGTTGTGGCGGGAACACGGAACCGACATTGTTTATGATCAGAAAGACATAATATATGCCCCATTCTATGTAACCTTTTAAATTCCTGTTCTCCGGTCCCCAAAATACTTTCATGTATTTTCGTATAATGAGAAGATGGAGCAGTGACAGGAGCAGTTCGGGTATCATCGTCAAATATTCAGTCATTCTTCTATGACCGCCTTTCCGCCTGCAATCTTACAAAGCTGCTGGCGCACTTCCTTTTGCCGATCCTCGCTGATTTTCAATTCTATTTCTTTTCCCATGAAACTGATGGTAATATTGAAAAAGTTCATTTTCTTAACATAGTCGTAATTCACTAAAAAGGACTGGTGTATACGCAGGAAATACTGCCTGCTTGCTGCCAGTTCCTTTTCCACATTATTGAGTTTTCCATAAAAATGTTCATCAGAGCCGTCTTTAAGGTGGATATAAACGATTCTGTTATTGCTTTCAAAATAAACGATGTCTTTTACAGGAACTTTCTGAATTTCCTTGTTAAATGTAAACTGATAGAATACTTCCGTCTCATTGATGCGTTTACAGGATTCCTTAAAATAGCGGGCAAACTGGGAATGGTTTAAAGGTTTTGAGAGAAAGCGGAATGGCTCCACTTCAAACAGCTCCTTTAAATATTTATCATAGCCCGATACATAAATCAGCAGTACCGTCCGGTCTATCTCACGGATGCACCGTGCAGCCGTTATTCCGTCTACCTGCTCCATTTCAATGTCAATAAATATAAGTTGATAATGCTCGCCGTCCTGAATGCTTTTCAGGAGGGGTTTGCCGTCGGAGAATACTTCGGTTTCCACACGGATGCCTAACTTCCGGCTTTCTTGAAATACCAAAGTTTCGATTTCCCCGGTAAATTTTGAATCATCATCACATATTGCTATTCTCAGCATTTTTATCCACTTCCTTTGCAGATGCTTCCTCGCTTTCCTTTTGCGCCTGCTCTAAGCGCTCAAGTATGCAGCGGAGTGTCTTTTGGTTGATTTCGGACAGGTTCTGATAGCGGAGGACAATATCATAGCATCTATCCATTTCCTGATTCATACGGTACTGTCCGTTATAATCACGCTTCACATCAGAAATCCCAAGTATGTAGTCAGTAGTAACATTAAATTGTTTTGATATTTCTATGAGTATATCAGAAGGAATATCATAAGCGTTGTTTTCCATTCTGCTTACCGCTTGTTGAGTAGTTCCAATTTTCTCGGCAAGAGCTTCTTGAGACAGGCTCAAATTCTTTCTTAGTTCACGAATACGATTATTTGCCATATGTACAACTCCTTTTCTGGTAATATTTTCACACAAGTATATAGAATAAACAAACAATCTAAGCGAGTAAACAAGATACTCATATAACGGTAAAACAACAGATGCATAAATTAAATATCGGTATGGGAATGATCACAGGGAAAAATTACATGCTGTATCGGAATTTCAACATTGAAAAGGAAAAGCCTGTAAAACAAGGTATACTGTCATTAAAAATGATATTGGAGGTGTGTTATATGGTAGGCAGCAAAAAGAAAAATATTGTAGCAACAATTTTGGGAAAAGTGGCACTTAATTCTGTAAAAGCAGCAGCGGACAGCAGATGTATGTATTGCCTTCATCAGCCCAAGCAGCCGGCAGGAATGAAAAAGTTTTCCCGATAAAAAAGCCAACATACGGTAGAAAATACTGCCATATATGTGAGGGAAATTACATATATGGCAGTATTTTTGGAAAAAAGGTTTGGTCAATTCATTTCCAATGTCTCCTGTATACAAGTCATAATAAAATACCTATTTTAGAACGTGTTATGAATGTTTTAGATGACAGAAATGGAGAGCAGAAGAAATATTTGTTACATATGCCTGAGAAAATGGCAAACGGAATTGAAAAGTTAGTCTCAAATTTATTAAATGAACTCAAATTAAATCTTTTTAGTACATTATGTGCAAAATCTTATTAAAGTTGTTATGGGGAAATCTTACATGGAAAGTCAGAAAAATTACAAGATGAAGTTTGTTTGACTTTTTTCTTGTAAAATAATATTGCAATTAGACTTGAAAGTAATCTTGGTTAAATTGATGTTAGTTTATAGGTAGGTTGATGGACTGCGTTTTCATCTTATAATTTGTAAATTTAGGTTGGGATTTTGCTGGCCACACTATTTATGAATTAATATAATTAAATTTAAACAATATTGGAGGTTTGTGATGAGGAATGAATTAAAAAACACCATTTTAGATCGTAGGTTTTTGACGTTGGTAGTAACGGAAAATTGTAATTTGGCTTGCAAATATTGTTATGAGGTACATAAAAATAATAAAGGAAAAATGAGCTTTGAGGTTGCTAAAAAAGCAATTGACATGGTAATTGATACTATGAGTGATGAATCTATATTCTATTTAGATTTTATGGGAGGAGAACCATTTTTAGAGATAGATTTAATGGATAAAATATGTGATTATATGAAATTTAGACTTTACGAGGAAAAACATCATTGGTTTACAAATTATAATATTACTGTTTCTAGTAATGGTACATTATATGGCACAGAAAAAGTTCAAAAGTTTATTAAAAAAAATTACAATCAGCTTTTCGTTGGAATAACTTTAGATGGAACAAAGGAAAAACATGATTTGCAGAGGGTAAAGAAGGATGGAACCGGATCATTTGATGATGTTATAAAAAACATTGATTTATATTTAAAGCAATTTCCGAATGCTGCAACGAAAGTTACCTTTGCAAGTGATGATTTAAAATATTTAAAAGATAGTATTGTATATTTGTACAGTTTGGGATTTAAAGATGTCAGTGCAAATGTGGTTTTAGAAGATGTTTGGAAACCGGGTGATGACCAATTATTTATGAATCAGTTAATTCAGTTGGCAGATTATTTGATTGATAATAATTTGGATGAATCATTCAGTGGAGGTTTTTTTGAAGAACGTATAGGAATACCAAATGGAAAAGAAAGAATGTATGCAAACTGGTGTAATTGTGGTGAAAATGTTGCGGCTGTAGACTATAATGGAGATTTATACCCTTGCACTCGTTTTTTGCCTTTCACATTAAACAATAGAAAAGAAGGGAGAAAAATTGGGAATCTAAATTCAGGAGTAGATATCAATTTGGTACGAAGTTTTGAAGCGCTTGAATTAAAATCACAAAGTTCTGAAGAATGCCTTAATTGTGTAGTTGCATCGGGATGTGCTTGGTGTCAAGGAAATAATTTTGATTTTGCTAAATCTGATACAATTTATAGTAGGGAAACAAATATTTGCAAAATGCACAAAGCAAGATGCCGAGCAAATGATTATTTTTTTGCTAGGTTGAGGAATGAAAAAAATAGAAATAGAAATATTTTTAATAAAGATAGAAAAAGATATTTATATATTATGATGAGCAATAAAAGCGTATCTTATTGTCGATATAATGCTGAGGGTGGAGTAGAAGAAAAAATCTCTTTGGAGAATTTTTGTAAAGGATTGGAATTTGCAAGACAACATTTTCTAATGCCAGTTATTTTACATGACAATAGTAAATTAGATGAATCGTTTTCCGAAAAACTTAGGGGATTTGAAGCAAAACATATAGTTCCCTGCGGTTGCAATGAATCCTATTTTGATCGTATAGATGTTATTAACACTGATGAAGTTGATTGTGTCGAAGGATGCAGTTATGTTATTTGTCATGTGGATAGAGCACAAATATCTCAATTGGGTTTAATATGTGAAAAACTTTTTGATTTTGAAGCTGTTAAAAAGGTGCATATTGTTCTTTCAGATTACAATTTGACAGAAAAGGAACAGAAAATTTACAAAGAACAACTTCAAATCATAAAGTCAATTATAATTAAACATTTTAGAGAAAAACATTTTAAACAAATTAATTTGTTGACGAATATATTGCTGACTAAAGAAATGGAGATAATGAGTTGTAATGCTGGAACACAAAGCTTTACATTGGCACCAAATGGAAAGTTCTATTTGTGCCCTGCTTTTTATTATGATAATAGAAATGAATATCTTGAATTTAAAAATGAAGAGCGACTTACAACAGAGTTTAGCGATTTATTGACAATTTCAAAATCTCCGATTTGCAGTGAATGTGATGCTACACATTGTCAAAGATGTGTTTTTGATAATAAAAAGAAAACTTTGGAATATAACATACCATCACGTGAACAATGTATTGTAAGTCATATCGAAAGAAGCATAAGTTATGAACTGCAAAAAGAACTAATGGAGATCAATGATAAAACTCCATTTAGTAATAATATTTTAGCTCCGATTTCGTATGATGACCCATTTATTTTATTGCAGGATAAAAAGTTAAGGGTTTGATAGGAGGGATAATATCATGAGTATATATAGACAAAGAATAGAAAAAGAAGAAACTTTAAAAATACAAAATATCTCTAATCACTTAGGCGCATTAAAAGATTTAAAAGTGACAATAGAGGTAGATTATCCTGACAAAAAAGGGTTATTGCCGCAGATAGAGAAAGAAATTGAGAAGATGGAATGCGAAAAGAAACAATGGTGGAATCAAATTTCTCAAAAGTATCATTATGATTTTGATGAGCGTGCATTTATGAACTTTGGTGACAGTGAAATTACCGTAATGTTATAGGTTTGATTTTGTTATGTAAAGAGATATTGGATAGGGTTTGTTTCCCTCATACAATATTTCTAATAAAACTTAAAAGAAAAGAGGTGAATTGTATGTTTACAGAAGATTTCTTTGTAAAAACTTCAGCAACTGATAATCAGAATCAGATTGCACCAGCAGCATTTTGTATTACTTGTACAGCTTGCAAAGGATGTGATAGTTGTACCGGCTGTAAAGGCAACAAGGTAAACTAGATCCATTCTTGTTTCCTTATATTTCAAACTTTAAACTCTTGATTGATGCGTTTAAAATAGAAGTTTTCTTGCTTGAAATTTAGGGATTCTAGACATGTTACGAGCTTTAGTTAGGAGGTGACTTTATGTTTACATCAGAATTATTTGATTTGGATTCGGGAATATACGAATCAGGAAAAGAGAAGATGGAAGGAGTTAATTGCTCTTGGTGTAAAGGCTGCGACGGTTGCAAAGGATGTGCAGGCTGTGGAGATACAGCAAAGAATACGGCAAATTATTTATGCTTATAGGAGGGATCATCAATGTTTACGGATGAAATTATGAATATTAATATGGAAAATACAAATATTCCATATGTAGGATGTATAACTTGCAAGGGGTGTTCTGGCTGTAAGGGATGTGACGGCTGTGATTCACTAAGCAAGGTAGACACGCCACCTAGTAGACAGTAGGAGGATGGAAGTATGTTTACAACAGAAGTAATTGATTTTTCGTTTGAGGGCAGAAATGATGATGGTACAGCAAGCGTTTACTGCTTCAGTTGCTCTGGATGCGATGGGTGTAAGGGATGCAGAGGTTGTGATACAACTAGTAAAAAAGAAAATAATTATACTTTGATATGCTAGAAATTTCGCATACTCTTGCATTAAAAAAATTAGGTGTTAACGAAAATAAAGCAAGATAGATACTTAAATTCTCTTGCTTTATTT
>CAMWKN010000020.1 GCA_947174825.1 uncultured Clostridium sp. | reverse complement strand
ATGTAGTATTATGAGAATGATTTTCTGAAACAAATGTTGTTTTTAGAAATTGTTGACATGCTTATAAACATATGATATAATATATATGATTTGCGAATTACATGTCATATTAATGATACAAAATTACATCAGTGTATTGGGAAAAAATAAATTATAGCATAGATACAAAGAGGGTGGGGCATTGACAGTAACAGAAATAATTGATCGAAAGCATCAGGAGGATTTAGAGCGTATTCAGGCCTTTCGTTTGATCGATGATGATTTTATGACGATATGCTTTGAGGATGAACAGGAGTGTATCGAGTTGGTATTGCAGATTGTGCTGGATCAGCCTGCATTACAGGTAGAGGATGTTCGGACACAGGTTTTTGTGGAAAATATGTTGAATCGTTCTGTACGCTTTGACGTTTTGGCTAGCAATGGTATGGGAATACAATACAATTGTGAGATACAACGATCAGATAGGGGGGCAGGACGAAAAAGAGCAAGATATCATAGTAGCATGATGGATATCAATTTGTTGAAAAAAAGCGAAGATTTTGATAAACTGTCAGAAACATATGTGGTATTTATTACAGAAAATGATGTATTGAAACAGGGAAAGTCTGTGTATCATGTAGAGCGTCATATCATGGAAACTGGAGACCCCTTTTGCGATGGATCTCATATTGTGTATGTGAATGGTGCATATCGGGATAATACGCCAATTGGTAAATTGATGCATGATTTTTTCTGTACAAATCCAGATGATATGTATTATGATGTGTTGGCAGATCGAGTGCGGTTTTTTAAAGAAAATAAAAAGGGGGTTGCGATTATGTGTAAAGTGATTGAAGAGATGAGGATAGAATCCTTTGAGGAGGGAAAGATGGAAGGAAAGATGGAGGGAAAGATGGAAGGTATTAAATCAGTAGTACAGAGCATGTTGGAGAGTGGGAGATATGCGTTAGAAGAGATTGCTGGTTTGTCAGGGTTGAGTTTGGAGGAAATAAAGACACTGAAACGATAGAAATATTTTTGAAAACATATTCTTGATTATTTGATCAAAACAGAGGAAGCTATGGTAAAGTGAATTGGGTTGTTATTTATAGAATAGATTAACAACATCATACAATATAAACTGTCTGGAACAGCTAGGCAGTTTTTTTATTTCTTATAATATATTATCAACGTTATTTAATGAATTGGTTTGCTAATTAAACCAACGTTTGTGTCGATTTTTCAAACGTTCATGCAAAAAGTATTTACATTGCAAAAATAATCGATATGATGTAGATAGTCCGGACAATACAATAGTATATACGGAAAGGAAGGACCGTTGGTAGCGAGATGGTATAAGTGGTTTAAGAGCTGGTGGTAGCTCATAGACCAAAATCTCCGTATTTAATAAATATGTGCTATAATAACAGATATTTATTAATTAGGAGAAAGAGATGGATATACTGTGTAAAGTCATTACGAATATTTTACATATAGCAGAAATTTTGATAATCTGTAGAACTTATTTGTGTTTGCCAAAAAGGGCAGAGAATAAGTATGGTTATTATAAAATATTCATGATAATAACACTTGCTTCCATGATTAATAATGCAATTGAAAGTTATACTACAATTGCATTATTAATCTATTTATTATGTATAGAAATTGTTGTAATTATATATTTTTTGGATGATTGGAAAAAATTAACCATTTGTGCTTTTTGGGTTTCCGTAATTGTAGAACTTATAGATTTGATTTCCCTTTCGATTATGAATGTTTTTGAGTCGCTTTTTAATATTCATAGTATACTTATAGAGGAACTGTTTGCAACAATTTTATCAGTTAGTGTTATATATGTGGTTGGAGAAGTATTGCAAAAGCTGAGTAATAAAGATGGTATTAGAAAAATCGGTGTTAAAGATTTGATATTTTTTACAATAATACTGATGGTAGATATGATGGTTTCTTTTTTGATGGTTAACGTAACTTTAGAACAGCAATCTTCCAAACATCAGTTTTTTTATACCGTTATTTATACTGCCGTGGTAATTGGTATTTTTATTCAATTAGCAGCAGTAATTCTATTACTAGTGTCTAGAAATAGTTATCAGGAGAAGGAACAAATTATTGCACAATATCTGGAGGAACAGGTAAAATATTATGAATATTTGCGGGATCAAGAACAAGAAACAAAGAAATTTAGGCATGATATCAGAGGTCATTTGTATTTTCTGAATAAATTGAAAAACGAAGGAAAAAACCGGGAATTTGAAGAGTATTTTCAAGAACTGATAGGCAGGGTGGATGATTTAGGGAATCATGTGCATGTGGGAAATGACATTGTGAATGCAGTATTGAGTAAAGCGGATAGTGAGGCGCGGGAAAAGCAGATAAAAATGGAAATTACGGGACATTTACCAGCCCGGTGTAATATAAGCGTATATCATTTATGTACCATATTTTCCAATCTGCTAAATAACGCTATTGAGGCAGCAGAGAAAACAAATAAGCGGAAAATCTGGGTTATTTGCCGTTATACCCAAGAGGAGATTATTGTTGAAATTGGTAATTATTTTAGCTGCTCCAATCGCATTGAGAAAGGCAGTTTGCAAACTTCTAAAAATGATCAAAATTACCACGGATGGGGTATGAAAAATGTAATGGATAGTGTGAAAAAGTGCAGAGGACTGATAGACATTGAAGTGATAGAGGATCAATTTATTGTATCCGTGACATTAAATAATGAAAACGAGGGTATACAAAATGAAGATAGCAATAATAGATGACGAAAATGATTGGAGGGTTGCTGCATATAAAACTGTGCAGAAGTATACAAAAGTAACAGATCAAATTGAAGTATTTTCCTCAGGGAATGCTTTTTTACATAAAAATATGGCATTTGATGTTGTGTTAATGGATATTGATATGCCGGGAATGGATGGTTTTGATACTATAATTCAGTACAAAAAGAAATACTTTTCTAGTATTGTCTTGATCTTAACAACACATTTGGATTATGCCAGAAAAGGGTATCTGGTAGATGCTTTTCGTTATATTGATAAAGCAAAAATGAAGGAGGAATTAGAGGAGGCTTTTGATAAAATTGGGGAAATAAATAAGAGAAATCATTTTTCTTTGATCGGAAAAAATGGTCAAACGGTAAAGTCCGTTTTAATAAAAGACATTTTCTTTATTGAAACAATCGGCAGGTGCTGTTCCATTACCACGAAAGATGCAAAGTATGATTGTTATGAATCCATTACAAATCTGGAGGAACAGCTGGAAGAATATGGTTTCTTTCGCTGTCATAAATCCTACTTAGTTAATTTAAATGCTGTAAAATATTTAGATAATTCTTTTGCTTATTTTCCCGGAGACAAGAAAGCGTATATTAGTGTACGAAAATACGCAGAGACCAAAAGACGGTATATTGCAACCAGAAAAAAGTATGCATCTATGTGAAATTTTTTGTTGCAAGATTCTTTTTATAGATAGTGGAAAGGCTAAAATACTATAGCAGTAAGATGACTGGAGAGGATAGTGACAGAGGATGCTGGAGAATTGGAGTGAAGCAGTCAGAACAATATTTTTTGTGTTGATGGCAGTAGTTGGAGCAGTTTGTATTATTCATTTAACGTGGTATTGGGGGATTAGGATCAGGTATGATGATGCAATATGGGATCTGTTTGCAGATGCTGCTACGGAAAAGTATCAGCTAGAAGGGGATAGGACTTATGAAGTAGTGGAGGATGGATACCGATATCGGGTTTATGATACAAAATACCTGGAAAGTTCCGGATTTGCCTGTGTCGGTGCAGAGACGGGGTGGCTGGATGAGTCAGAGAGAGCAGATCATATGTTGGAAAAAGATGGTGTTAATGTGATCCTTAATATTGGATTTAAAGTATTTTGTCATTATTCATTTCAAGTTGATATCGAAAGTATAGATGGCAGTTATCAAATAGAAGTGGATCGACATGGGAACTTAATTATAGATGAGTATGCAGATCCTAAATACAAAAAGAAATTGAAAGAGATTTTGGATGAGAATAGGGCAGAAATTGAACGCTTGTTTTATTATGCAAATGAAAAGTGGAATGTACGATAGAATATAATGAATTTCAGATAAAACAATGATGTCAATTGTTTCGTATTCGGTGTATCAGATATTCTTTGTTAAATTGTATATATTCCTGATGGTTGAGACATACTAACAGAAAATGACAGTATTACACGTTGGTTTAACATTATTAATTTAGCCATTGTGTAATCAGATGGAGGTATGTTATATGGAAGACGATACAATTAAATTATTACGGGAATGTAATGCTGGTATCAAGATGGGGATTTCTTCTCTGGAAGATGCCATGGAAAAGGTGGAAAACAAAAGATTGTATGGATTGCTACAGGAGAGCAGAGATACCCATTGCAGGCTGGGGAGCACTACACATCAGTATCTGAGGGAATACCATGATGAGGGAAAAGAGCCTGCGCCTATGGCAAAAATGATGTCTAAGGTAAAAACGGATATGAAAGCAATGTCGGACAAGGTGGATGCAGGTATCGCAGATTTGATTACGGATGGCTGTAATATGGGAGCGAAGTCGCTGTATCGTTATTTGAATCAGTATCCGGCAGCAGAGGATAAAATTAAAAAGCTGACTCATGAAATTATTGGGGTAGAGGAAAAGCTGATTGAAGATTTGAGAGCGTATTTGTAGGAAGCATTGTTTTTGACGCCGCCTGATTGTATCGTGTGGATATAGTCAGGCGGTTTTTTGCTTTCCAACCTTACAAAATTGTAACATTCCCACCCAAATTGTAAGCTAAATCTAAGGCATCTCCTTCCCCCATCTGCTATACTATTGGTGTCGACAGGTTAAATAACACAGAAAAGAGGGAAACGTTATGAAAATGTTGGATGTAAACAATGTAAGAAAGGTTTATACAACACGTTTTGGCGGCAATCAGGTACTGGCATTAGCGGATGTATCTTTTGCCGTAGAGGAGGGGGAATATGTGGCAATCATGGGGGAAAGTGGATCTGGCAAGACCACACTGTTAAATATTTTGGCGGCATTAGACCAGCCTACCAGTGGAAATGTGGCATTAGGGGGTGTCCGTTTATCCGGAATCAAGGAAAAACAGTTGGCGGCATTTCGACGGGAAAATCTGGGATTTGTTTTTCAGGACTTTAATCTGCTGGACACCTTTTCCGTCAAAGATAATATTTTTCTGCCCTTGGTATTGGCAGGGGAAAATGTAAAGCGAATGGATGCAAAGTTAAAACCCATTGCACAGCTTTTGGGAATTACAGATATTTTGGAAAAATATCCTTATGAGATATCTGGTGGACAGAAACAGCGGACAGCAGTGGCGAGAGCATTAATTACGAATCCAAAATTGATTCTGGCTGATGAGCCAACAGGAGCATTGGATTCCAAGGCAGCAGATAATTTGCTTGCATTATTCTCTAAGATCAATGAAGAGGGGCAGACGATCCTAATGGTCACCCATTCGGTCAAGGCAGCCAGTCAGGCAAAGCGGGTGCTGTTTATCAAGGACGGGGAAGTCTATCATCAGATATATCGTGGAAATATGACTAAAGAGCAGATGTTTGGTAAGATTTCAGATACACTGACCACGATTGCGACAGGTGGTGATCAGAATGAATAAAATACATTTTTATCTTTCTCTGGCAATTACCAATATAAAAAAGAATAGTAAATTTTATTTTCCCTATTTATTGACCTTTATGGGAACAGTGGCAATGTATTATATGATTCATGCCATCAGTCTCAACAAGGCTCTGCCAGGTGGAGATAGTATGCGGCAGATGATGGGTTTTGGCACCTATATTATGACCGTTTTTGCGGTGATTTTTCAGTTCTATACCAATAGCTTTCTCATCAAGCGCAGGAAACGGGAATTTGGTCTGTTCCAGATTTTGGGAATGGAAAAGAAACACATTGCCAAAGTTTTATTTTGTGAAAGTGTCATTATTTCTTTGATTGGTATTCTAGGTGGAATGGCATTGGGGATTTTGTTTCAGAAATTTCTGATGATGTTGTTACTCCGCATTGCCAGGTTTGATGTGCCCATCGCTTTTTGGATAGAAGCCAGGTCGCTGCTCTCTGCGTTTCTTTTGTTTGGTGTAATATTTATTGTCACCTATTTATTTAATGTGATTCAGATGGCGAAAACGAAGACCGTGGATTTGTTAAAGGGAGATCATATTGGAGAGCGGGAACCAAAGACAAAATGGGTTATGGCAATTCTGGGCGTGGCGTCTCTGGGATCGGGATATTTTATGGCGTTAAAAGTGGAGAATCCATTAGAAGCCCTGAACTTGTTTTTTGTGGCGGTATTGCTGGTTGTTGTGGGGACTTATTTTCTCTTTATTGCCGGTAGCATAGCGATTCTCAAAGCATTGCGTGCCAACCGCAGATTTTATTATAAAACCACACATTTTACTGCGATTTCCGGCTTGCTCTATCGTATGAAACAAAATGCAGCCGGCCTGGCTACGATTTGTATTTTATCGACTATGGTATTGGTTACAGTATCTACCACGGTTTGTCTGTATGCTGGGGTGGAGGATGCACTTCACACCCGATATCCTCATGATATTACCGTTTTGAAAAGAGACGTGGGTGTTGAATGGGATGGTACTAATTTGGAGAATAAAGTTTTAAAGCATTTGGAGAAATATTGCGAGATAGAGGAATATCAAGGATATCGGCGATTTTATTTAAATGTTTTGATGAAGAATGGAGATTTTCAAATTTTGGAAAATTATACTTCCAAGATGGAGCTGGTTTATATATATACGGCAAAGGATTACGAGAAAATATCAGGAGAAAAGCCGGATCTGGCACAGGGGGAAGTATATGTATATGATTATAATTCCATCACACCGGAGAAATTTCATCTAATGTCACAGGAGTTTCGGGTAAAGAAGTATCTGGGGGAGATGAATGCTTTTGACGAAGGTGAAGCTTATGCTACAAATGTACATTGTGTGGTGGTAGCGGATGAAACGGCATCACAGATTAATGAGGAATATCAGAAAACATATCCGGATTTCATGGGTGGACAGTGTGTTTATGAGATGAATATTGATGTGAAGGGAAGTACAGCGAATCAGATCAAGGCAGCAAATAGAGTATCCAAAAAGATGGAGGAAGAAATCAGCTATGTAGAATGCAGGGAAGCCAATCGGGAGGATTTCTTTACCATATATGGTGGCTTTCTGTTTTTGGGAATGTTTCTGGGCTTGATTTTTGTCATGGCAACCACATTGATTATTTATTACAAACAGATTTCCGAGGGATATGATGATAAGGTGCGGTTTGAGATTATGCAGAAAGTGGGAATGAGCCAGAAAGAGGTCAAAGCTTCTATCCGTTCCCAGGTGATACTGGTCTTTTTCCTGCCTTTGGTTATGGCAGCCATTCATGTCTGCGTTGCTTTTCCGATGATGAAGAAGTTGCTGGGCGTATTAAATATGTCCAATCCGGAGCCGTTTCTCTGGTGTCTGCTGGCAACGATAGGGGTATTTACCTTGTTATATATCATTGTGTACTCCATGACATCCAAGGTGTATTATAAGATCGTAGAGTAACATCTTTTGACAGATGATTATATACAAATACCTCAGATGGATCGTAGCGACATGTATATTTCAAAATGCGGAAACGTAAGGCGAATTTCTGCTTGACAAAATCCATAAAGTATGATAGTCTATCCAAGGTTTTGCGAAAAGCAGGACTACACTGCCGTAGACAGTAGGTGCCGGTGAACCGGTGTAAGGACAACCGCCTACCGAGGAAGATCAGACGATAGATTTGATATTTATACCTCTCTGTTTATGTGCAGGGAGGTTTTCTATTTATTATAGAAACAACTCTTTGCGTGCAGTGGATTGTAAAATACAGGTTTTGACACCTGGGAAAGGAGATACACGCATGGCAAAAGTTGAATTAAAGCAGCCGATCGTTGATGAGATCAAGTCCAAAGTGGAAGGTGCAGCTACCGTAGTTTTAGTAGATTACCGTGGTCTGACCGTAGAACAGGACACAAAGCTTCGTAAAGGCTTGAGAGAGGCAGGATGCGAATACAAAGTTTACAAAAACACATTGATGAAACGTGCTTTTGAGGGAACTGATTTCGCACAGTTAGAGGATCTGTTGGATGGACCATCTGCAATTGCAATTTCCAAGGAAGATGCAACTGCTCCAATCAGAGTTTTAAGCAAGGTTGCAAAAGAAGCTGAGGCACTGGAATTCAAAGGTGCTGTTGTAGAAGGTGCTTTCTATGACGTTGATGGAATTAAGTCTCTGGCAAGCATTCCTTCCAGAGAGGAACTTATTTCCAAATTGCTTGGTTCTCTGCAGTCACCTATTACCAATCTGGCTCGTGTGCTTAACCAGATTGCAGAGCAGGGTGATGCAGCCGCAGAGGCATAATTAAATGCCAAGTAGAACTAGAAGAATTTAAATCGTATGGATAATATGGTGTCCATACAGTGGATTATATTCTTCACATCAGATAATAAAATATTATATGGAGGTAATTAAAATGACAACACAGGAATTTATTGATGCTATCAAAGGCATGACTGTATTAGAGTTAAATGATTTAGTAAAGGCTTGCGAGGAGGAGTTCGGTGTATCCGCAGCAGCAGGCGTAGTTGTAGCAGCAGGCGGTGCAGCAGGTGCTGACGGTGGTGCTGAGAAGGACGAGTTTGATGTAGAATTAACTGAGGTTGGTGCTAACAAGGTTAAGGTTATCAAGGTTGTTCGTGAAGTAACTGGTTTAGGTCTGAAGGAAGCTAAGGAAGTTGTAGACGGCGCTCCTAAGGTAGTAAAAGAGGGTGCTTCTAAGGACGAGGCTAACGAGATCAAAGAGAAACTGGAAGCAGAAGGCGCTAAGGTTACTTTGAAATAATTTAGTTCAACTTAAGCCGATACAGGTTGTTGCAGATTTATCTGCAACAACCTTTTTTTCTGCAGATGTAACGCAGGATCATGGCGACTTCATCCCAGGATCGTTTCATACAGAGAATTCGACGGTTCAGATGAATATTGCATTGGGTGCAATGTGCGATTTTTCTGGAAAAAGGGGACATGGCATTACCTCCTGTTTATAAGTGGTCACTGGTTGTTTTACTCTTTCAAATATGCCAAGCACTAACGGTTAGATCTTGACTGTAGCATAAACAATCCATGAAAAAAATAAGCATTTACATATGAGACTTGGGGTAAATTATGTTATACTGAAATGAATCATACATTAGATGGCAAATTGTATGTAAATATGCAATGCCATATATTATTGATCCTAGTATCATATTATATGAAATTAAGATGAGTTGGTGATTATAATAAAAAAGGAAACTAAAAGGAGTATAGATATGTCGCAAACAAAGAAGACAGTATTAATTACAGGTGCTACCAGTGGAATCGGACTGGCATTTACCAAGAAATATGCGCAAGAGGGATATTGCCTGTTGCTGGCATCCTCCAATGAAGAAAAATTACAGCGGGAAAGGAAAGCCTTGCTGGCGTGGAAACCACAGTTACAGGTCAGCATTTATCCGGAAGATTTATCTCAGACAGGTGCGGCAAAGAGGCTGCAGGAACGAATTGCAGGGGATGGCTTTTCGGTGGATATTTTGATCAATAATGCCGGTTTTGGTCTGGTGGGACCAGCACATGAACTGGATGAAAAACGGGAGCAGGAAATGTTGCAGATATTGATTGTTACACCGACAGAATTATGTAAATATTATCTCTCGGATATGTATGCTCGTGGAACAGGAACGATTCTGAATGTGGCATCTACCGGAGCGTTTCAGCCGGGACCTTATACGGCTTCCTATTTTGCAGCCAAATCCTATCTCTACCAGTATAGCAGGGCAATTCGTTTAGAGGCAAAAAGCAGGGGAGTACAGGTATGTGTATTATGTCCGGGAACGACACGTACGTCCTTTTTTCACAAAACGGGCAGGCGGACGCCGATATGGGCAATGTCTCCGGATAAAGTAGTAGAAGTAGCATGGAGTGGTTTGGAGCGGCAGCAGGCAGTTATTGTACCAGGAATTCTAAACCGGATACTGCGATATTTGCCGTCTGGATTCAAAGCGAAATGTGTAGCAATACTGAAATCATAAATTGATGCCAGAGTTAAAAGTAGATAGGAATTCGCAGCATCAGCCAGCGTTAAAATAGTTTTTGTTCTAATTATAAATTTAAAACAGAAAAAAGCCCCTACCCAACGACTCCATGGTCGTCAAATGGGGACTTCAGTGCGCGATCAGGGGTTCGAACCCTGGACACCCTGATTAAGAGTCAGGTGCTCTGCCAGCTGAGCTAATCGCGCAGACAGTCTACTGTTTTTTCGACAGCTTGTACAGTATAGCAG
>CAMWKN010000019.1 GCA_947174825.1 uncultured Clostridium sp. | reverse complement strand
GTGGAAACCATTGCGGGATATGCTTTTTGTTCGCAGAAGTATCTTAGGAAAGTGCATACCGGAAAAAACACAAAAATAGTTGGGAAATGTGCTTTTGATGCATGTATGGAACTAAAGAAAGTATCTCTTGGCAAAAAAACAAAGACTATAAAAAGTGGAGCTTTTCAGAGATGCTATAAACTGTCGACAATTGTTGATTTAGAGGAAGTGAAGAAAATAGGGGAAGATGCTTTATGGTCAACAAATATTATATATATGCCTCGTTGGGATGCCAACAGGAATCCGCCAATAGCCCGGGGAGATGTTATGTATATTTATATGGCAGCAGGCAGTAAAAAGACAACATGGAGTGTTACCAAGGGCGATAAACGTGTTAAAATTCTGAAACGTTATAAGAACTCCAACCGGATAAAAGTAAAGGTTAAGAAAAAAGGTTATGTTGTCATACAGGCGAGACAAGGTAGTAAGAAAACGGAATGTGATTTTTATATTGATCATTGAGATAGACTTTGCACTCTGTTTGTATTATGAAATGTAAAATATTTATACAGTTTTCAAAAGGACACCGAATTTCCCGGTGTCCTTTTGAAGTGCATGGCAAAACGGGCAGGGATGTAAATTTTTTGTGAATTTTATGAAATGTCAACAAAAACCAGCATACGATTCTTTACTTTTTTGACAGTAAGTGATAAAATATCACACAGAATTTATAATTTAAAGGAGGATTATTGAAAATGGCAAGAGCTAAACAATCCATGGATGGAAATACCGCTGCGGCACATGTGGCGTATGCCTACACAGAAGTAGCAGGTATCTATCCAATCACACCATCCAGCCCAATGGCTGACTCTGTAGATATGTGGTCAGCAGCTGGACAGAAAAACATTTTTGGAAGCACAGTAAAGGTAGTGGAGATGGAATCTGAGGCAGGTGCCGCAGGTACTGTACACGGTTCTCTGGCAGCAGGTGCACTGACTACTACATTTACAGCATCACAGGGACTCTTACTGATGATCCCTAATATGTACAAGATCGCAGGTGAGCAGTTACCTTGTGTATTCGATGTATCCGCGCGTACGGTATCTACCCATGCGTTAAATATCTTCGGTGACCACAGTGACGTATATGCCTGCCGTCAGACAGGATTTGCCATGTTAGCTGAGACCAATCCTCAGGAAGTAATGGACTTAAGCCCGGTTGCACACTGTGCATCTTTAGAGGGTAAGGTTCCTTTCATTAATTTCTTCGATGGTTTCCGTACCTCCCATGAGATCCAGAAGATCGAAAAGTGGGATTATGAGGATCTCAAGGATATGTGTCCAATGGATGCCGTAGACGAGTTCCGTGCACATGCACTGAATCCAGAGCATCCGGCAGCTCGTGGTTCCCACGAGAACGGTGACGTATTCTTCCAGCATCGTGAGGCTTGTAACAAAGCGTATGATGCACTTCCAGCAGTTGTAGAGAAGTATATGAATAAGATCAATGAGAAGTTAGGTACCGATTACGGTTTATTTAACTACTATGGTGCGCCAGATGCTGACCGTGTGATTATCGCTATGGGTTCCATCTGTGATGTGGCAGAGGAAGTCATTGATTACCTGACAGCAGCAGGAGAGAAGGTTGGTCTGATTAAGGTTCGCCTGTATCGTCCTTGGTCTTCTGAGGCATTGTTAAAGGTTATCCCTAAGACTGCAAAGAAGATTGCTATCTTAGACCGTACCAAAGAGCCAGGTTCCCTGGGTGATCCATTGTACTTAGATGTAGCAACTACACTTCGTGAAGCAGGAATGAATGATGTGGTTCTGACAGGCGGCCGTTATGGTTTGGGCTCTAAGGATACTCCTCCTTCTTCTGTATTTGCAGTATATAAAGAATTAGAGAAGGATGCTCCAAAGCCACGTTTTACCATCGGTATTGTGGACGATGTAACCAACTTGAGTCTGCCAGAGGTTAAGCCAGCTCCGATTACTTCTGCACCTGGTACCAAAGAGTGCAAGTTCTGGGGTCTGGGTGGAGATGGTACCGTAGGTGCTAACAAGAACTCTACCAAGATCATCGGTGACCACACAGACAAGTACATCCAGGCATATTTCCAGTATGACTCCAAGAAAACTGGTGGTGTTACCATTTCCCATCTGCGTTTTGGTGACAACCCAATCAAGAGTCCTTACTATATCAACCAGGCTGACTTCGTAGCTTGCCACAACCCAGCTTATGTTATTCAGGGAATGAAGATGGCACAGGATGTTAAGCCAGGCGGTGTATTCATGATTAACTGCCAGTGGTCAGATGAAGAGTTAGAGAAACATCTGAACGCAGAGGCTAAGAAATATATTGCAGAGAATAATATTCAGCTGTACACCATCAATGCCATCGACAAGGCAATCGAGATCGGTATGGGTAAACGTACCAATACCATCCTGCAGTCTGCATTCTTCAAATTGGCAGACGTTATGCCGATCGACCAGGCAGTAGAATATATGAAAGAGGCTGCTAAGAAGTCTTACTCTAAGAAGGGTGATGCAGTCGTAGAGATGAACTACAAGGCAATTGATGCCGGTGTAGACGCAGTACACAAGGTAGAGGTTCCGGATTCTTGGAAGAATCCTGCTCCAGATGCTCCAGCTAAGGAATTAGAGGGACGTCCGGAAGTAGTGAAGTTAGTGAAGGATCTGTTAGAGCCAATCTCCAAGATGGATGGAGACAGCCTGCCAGTATCTGCATTTGCAGAGAATCCGGATGGACAGTTTGAGACTGGTGCTTCTGCTTATGAGAAGCGTGGTACAGCCGTAACTGTTCCTGTATGGGATCCAGATACTTGTATCCAGTGTAACAACTGTGCATTTGTATGTTCCCATGCTACTATTCGTCCATTCCTGTTATCTGAGGATGAGGCAAAGGCAGCACCAGAGCAGACCAAGATGTCTGACACCAAGCCAAAGGCTGGAGAGTACAAGTTTACCATGAGTGTATCTCCATTAGATTGTATGGGATGTGGCGAGTGTATTACGGTATGTCCAAAGGCTGAGGAAGGTGCTATCAAGATGGTACCACAGGAGTCACAGTCTGAGCAGCAGCCAGTATTCGATTATTTAGTAGCTAATGTAGGTAAGAAAGACAGCGGATTTGCAGATACCACACCAAAGGGCAGCCAGTTCAACCAGCCACTGCTTGAGTTCTCTGGATCTTGTGCAGGTTGTGCAGAGACCTCTTATGCAAGACTGGTAACACAGTTGTTTGGTGAGCAGATGTACATCTCCAATGCAACCGGATGTTCTTCTATCTGGGGTAACCCGGCAGCTACTTCACCATACACAGTCAACAAAGATTCCAAGAAGGGACCAGCTTGGTCTAACTCCTTATTCGAGGACAATGCAGAGCATGGTTTGGGAATGTATGTAGGACAGAAATATCTCCGCGATCAGGCAATTGAGATCTTAGAGGAGATTGCAGCATCCGACGAAGCTTCTGCAGAAGTAAAAGATGCTATTGCAAAATATATGGAAACCAAAGAGGATACCAAGGCAAACGCAGAGCCAACAGAGAAATTGATCGCTGCATTAGAGAAATGTGGATGCGAGAAGTCCAAGGCTGTACTTGCCAAGAAAGATTACCTCTCTAAGAAGTCTGTATGGATCTTCGGTGGAGACGGTTGGGCATATGATATCGGCTTCGGTGGATTAGATCATGTGCTGGCATCTGGTGAGAATGTTAACGTTATGGTATTCGATACCGAGATGTACTCCAACACTGGCGGACAGGCGTCAAAAGCTTCCAATATTGGTGAGGTTTGTCAGTTCGCAGCAGCTGGTAAGGAAATCGGCAAGAAGTCTCTGGCTGAGATCGCTATGAGCTATGGTTATGTCTATGTAGCACAGATCGCATTAGGTGCAAATCCGGCACAGGCTGTAAAAGCCATTGCTGAGGCTGAGGCATATCCAGGACCATCACTGATCATCGGTTATGCACCATGTGAGTTACATGGTATTGCCAAGGGTGGTATGAACCACTGCCAGGATGAGATGAAGAAAGCCGTTAAGGCTGGTTACTGGAACCTGTTCTCATTCAACCCAGCATTAAAGGCAGAGGGCAAGAATCCATTCACATTCACATCTGAGAAGGGTGTAGACTTTAACGACTATCAGGCATTCCTGAATAACGAGGCTCGTTATACTCGTCTGATCAAACCATTCCCAGAGCGTGCTGAGAAGCTGTTCAAGGAGTCTGAGGAAGCAGCTAAGGCTCGTTATGAGCACTTACAGAAGTTAGTAGAACTTTATAAATAATCATCCAGTTACGAATTGGTAATGGGATTGGTTCTCGCATATGTGTAAACCAGATGTGCATGCTTATATGTAATTTGGTTATCGTATAAGAGCTTTGAAGGAATATCGCCATAAAATGGACGGAAGAGTCTGTTTTATGGCGATATTTTTATGGATAGAATGGTTATTGTTTTGCAGGGATGGCTTAGCTAGCTTGACAATTAATTGTGTTATGTTATTATATGGAGTGTTGTCTGTTAATACAGTGAAAGGAGAATGTATAATGCAAAAGAAACTCAAAACATTGGGTATGGTTCTCTTAGCTTTTACTTTAACAGCAGCAGTAGGGGTATCAGTAAACACTGAGACAGCTTCTGCCAAGAAAGTAAATGCCAAGACACTGAAGCTCAAGAAAAAGACACTGAAACTCAAAGTAGGTGATTCAAGCACACTGAAAACTACTGTAAAACCTAAGAAGGCTACTTTGAAATGGAAATCCAGCAAGAAGAAAGTAGTTACTGTATCCAAAAAGGGTAAAGTAACAGCTAAGAAGGAAGGTACAGCTAAGATTACTGTAACTTCCGGCAAAAAGAAAGCAACTTGTACCGTTACCGTGAAAGGTTATGGTAAAAAGGCTGTTAGCATTAAGTCCGTATCTGTTGTAAACTCTAAGGTAGTACGTGTAACCCTGAGTAAGGCAAAGAAACTGACTGCTAAAGATTTTGCAGTATCCAAGAGTGTAATTTCAGATGCTAAGAATAAGAAGAAATTGACAGTGGCATCTGTCAGCAACTCTAAGAACAAGGTGTATACTTTGGTTCTGGCTACTAACTATGATGTTAGCAGTGATGATAATGATATAGATGATGGGAACTATGTATTTGTTACCATCAAGAAATTGAATGGTCTGAATACAAAGGATACTGTTTATTATGCTTCTCCGGTAGCATATAATCAATATGTTGGTGGAAGGACGAATTCTATTCTTAATGATGATGTTTATTTTACTGCCGACTATAAGGGATACCTCTCAGGTGTTAAGGTAAGTGGTCTGCCAGCAGGCTTGCGTGCAGAAGTTCATGATAACTATGTGACCATCAAGGGTGTGCCGACCGCTGTGGCAAATGGTACCCAAGCTACCATGACCGCTAAGGATGAGTTAGGAAAGAGTTTGACACAGAAGGTTCTGTTCTATATCGGAAGCGACACACAGATTGTAAGCTATGTTCCAGTAGAACGCAGAACTATTTTGGCAAATGATAATAGTAGTGATTATTTCCAGATTCGTGCATATGGTGGAACAGGAAGCAGAACCTATTCCTTGCCTGGCAATACCAATAAGTTTGTTTACATCGACGAATCAGATGGTGAAATTACTTTTGCATCATCTCATTATAATGAAACAACCGATAAGTCTGAGAAGATGCCGGCTGGAAAATATAATGTTGCCTATTCTATTACAGATAGTGCAAATCATACGGCAAAAGGTTCTGTAGCAGTTACTGCAGTCAATGGTGTTAAGATTACCGGTAATCTGACAGCAGGCGATAATACTTTATTATCCAGTGGTAATGTTTCAGCTAATTTCAAAGATATCAATCATGTGTATAGTTACAATAGTACAGAGAGCTGGGCTTCTGTTATATCAGAGGATAGTACAATTGATAATGTGAAACGTACCAAGGGCAGCTATGAGTTGGTAGTAGCTCCTGGTCAATCATATGATTTGGAGGCACGTTCCGGCGGTGCCAGAACAGGTATTACTAATCTGAGTGTTGGCAATGCAAATCTGGTACAGAATTTTAAATTACCACTTTACAAAGTGACCTTTGCATCTTCCGCAGTTAATGTGAAGGATACCTCATTCGAAATTGATGGTATTGATGGAAGTGGATACAAGTCATATAATACCACTGATACCTATTTGAAGAAGGGTACCTATGTAGTAAATGAGACATCCTATGATAGAAAAGAAAATGGATTTACAACAACCACATCTACCTATAAATTATCTGCAGTCTTTACTGTAAATGGTAATATGACAGTAAATCTGACATCCACCAAGGTAAGTGACTCAACGGTTAACCAGCTTAATGATACACCGCTGGTATTGGATGAAAGCCGGTCTGTTTCTGAATATTATGACTATGATGATGGCTATAACTATTATAAGTTTACCCCATCAGAGGCTGGACAGTATGTTATTGAGTCAAATCGATCTCAGACAGTATGGGTTTATGATACAAATAAGAAGCTCATTGGATCTTACTTTGCTGAAGATAAGGATGATAACTATCAGACAGTTATTAGTAATTTAAATGCAAATACTACCTATGTGTTTGGCTTTATCAATTCAGATATAGTGACTGTAAAGAAATATGTTCCTGCTGCTCCGAGTGTTCCAGATGATACTGACACACCGACAGAGGAGTAAAAAGTAATCCTATCAATGTTGTGATTAAAAAGCAAAAGGATTCAATAGGAAGATGTCGCATGAAATTGTGCGGCATCTTCTTTTTTATACGATATGGGGACTGCTGTGGTAATCATCAGCCAGACAGACATCAGGATGTTTGTGATGCAGCAGATAACGATAGAGGTCATGGGCATAGAGATCAGCAGTTAATTGCGTTACAGCATCATGAGAAGATAGTGTAGAGACTGCATCAGCCACTTTGGTAATGATCGGGATTGTCCTATCTCTGCGCAGAAGGGAACTATGGGAGTGTCGGAGTCCCAACAGTCTGGCATAGGCAGCATAGCCGCTGACAGGTTGCAGATTCAACAGCAGATGTAAGAAAACCCGCTGGATTCTGGTTTGCGTATATTGTCTGCTTTTGACCCGCTCTGTAAACTGCGATACGGTTTGGAAATGAGGTAGCTGCTTTTGTATCCGTTGCCATAATTCATGGGTTACATCCATGATAGAGAGGGCGGAGTCATCCATACTGCGAAGTTTGTAGTAGAGCATGTCGGATAAGTCATCTACGGTAACAGGAAAACGAGAAGGATTCTGCTCCAACAGTGCCCGGATCTGCGCGGGAATTCCATGCGTTGGCAGAGAATTGGTTTTAGCATAATAGCTGCGGATTGCGGAAGCAGAAGGGTAGTTCTGTTCGATTGTAGTATCATGATAATCAGAACCCTGTCTGGCAATAGTAATCGGAGTGATGGAACTTTCCAGACGATATAATGCCTTCAGATATTCAATGGCTAGTATATTGTTAGATCCAGTCAGCAGATCTGGGTATATTGCTGGCAAATCCGGAAATGCTTCCACTAATAATTCCGCTCTGGCCGCTGGATAAGTGTATCCACAGGATAATTGTTTTTGCATTTTTTGCTGGACCAAATCCTCCTGTTCTACCAGATATCTGGCAATCGCAGACAAAGCATCCAGATCTCCACATTCGCTTCCAAAACAGAGCCCATCAATAAATCCCAGCTGATGCAACAGGCTTACTGCGCCATAGGCAAAGTTTTCTGCACTGGCGGTGGCAAAGTGTACCGGCAGTTCAAATACCATGTCTGCCCCTCCTGCTAATGCCATCTGGGTTCGCAAAAATTTATCCGTCCATGCAGGAGTTCCACGTTGCACAAAATCTCCGCTCATGACCACCACAATATGTTCCGCACCCGTTTGTCTGCGGATCTGCTTGATCTGGTATTCGTGCCCCAGATGGAAAGGATTGTATTCTGCAATGATTCCGACTGCTTTCATGGAAAACTCCCTTCTGTTACAGTTCACTTCCGAAAAATTTGTTCTGTCTGCTTAGTTCACACCATTCGGAGGATCTAACTGGCATTAAAAAAATGCGATTCTGTCACTAATGATACTAGACAAAGAAAAATCAATCAAGTATACTTTTAACTAGTGGTGTAAAATTACCTTGCCTGTTTATGGATTAGAATGAACGGGATACATATTGACAAATAGTTTGGAGGAAGCCAAGATGAAGATTTTAGTAGTAAATTGTGGTAGTTCGTCCCTGAAGTTTCAGCTGATTGATTCGGAGACAGAAGCAGTCAGTGCCTCAGGAATGTGTGAGAGGATCGGTCTGGATGGTGCACTCACTTACAAGAAGGGTGGAGAAAAGCACGAGAAGACATTGGATCTGCCGGATCATTCCGTGGCAATTCAGGTAGTGTTAGATACTTTGTTAGATAAAGAGATTGGTGTGTTGGAATCGTTGGAAGAAATTCAGGCGGTGGGACACCGGGTGGTACATGGCGGGGAGAAATTTTCTTCTTCTGTTATTATTACAGAGGAAGTCATGCAGCAGATTGAGTCTTGTAACGATCTGGCACCGTTGCACAATCCAGCGAATCTTTTGGGCGTTCGCGCTTGCCAGAAAGTTATGCCAGGTGTGCCAAATGTTGCGGTATTTGATACAGCTTTTCACCAGACTATGCCAAAGAAAGCATATCTCTATGGTTTGCCAAAGGAATACTATGAGAAGTACGGAGTGCGGCGCTATGGTTTTCATGGCACCAGTCACAGCTTTGTATCTGCCAGATTAGCAGAGCTGGCAGGGCTGGATATCCATAATTCCCGGATGATTATTTGTCATATTGGCAGTGGTGCCAGTATATCAGCCATCAAAAATGGACAGAGTATTGATACCAGTATGGGAATGACGCCGTTAGAAGGATTGTTGATGGGAACCCGTTCCGGTGATATGGATCCTGCGATTATGGAATATATTTGTGATAAGGAGAATCTAACGGTTAAGGAATTTACCGAAATTTTGAATAAAAAATCCGGTGCTCTGGGCTTGTCGGGGATATCCAATGATTATCGGGATTTGATGGCGGCTCTGGAAGACGGAAATGAAGATGCAAAGAATACCATTGACGTGATGATTTATCGCATTCTGAAATATATTGGTGCATATTATATGGCACTGGGTGGCGTAGATGCCATCGCATTGACTGCTGGTGTAGGAGAAAATAATGTGAAACTGCGCCAGAGAATTCTGGATGGTCTGGAGGCAATTGGAGTTGTGTCAGATCCATCTGCCAATACCACGCAGGGAGAAGAGGCGTTATTAACCAAGCCGGAAAGCAAGGTGGCAGTATGGGTGGTTCCTACCAATGAGGAGCTTGCTATTGCACGAGAGACAGCCCGCTTATTATAGAGGGATGGCAACAAATTGTAGAAGTCTGTCGAGAAAATCCAGAAAGGTTATTGACAAACCTTATTCTAGTTGATATAATCGAAAAAGTGTTGTAAAAAGAGTAAGCAATAGATTAGGAGGTGGAACAGATGTCTATTTGTCCTAAGAATAAATCTTCAAAATCAAGAAGAGATAAGAGAAGAGCAAACTGGAAAATGTCTGCACCAAACTTGGTAAAGTGTAGTAAATGTGGTGCATTAATGATGTCTCATAGAGTTTGCAAGTCTTGTGGTTCTTACAATAAAAAAGAGATTCTTGCAGACGCAGAGTAGTTTATATGTGTTTTGGCTTTTCGTGCCTGGAGAAACACATAAATGCGGATATGGTATAAGGAGTCAATATATCTATGGGAATAGATATGTTGGCTTTTTTCGTGTTACATAGGGAAGCGTTAGCTGGTACATATTGTATTTTAGATATCTGTATGTTATAGTTATTTTATGCAAAGGTGCATTTCGATTACTGAAGTGCAGCTTTTTCGTTGTATAAGAAAATGAAAAGTTTGTGTTATATAACAAAGAGGGAGGATAAAACATGTCAAAGAATTCTATATGGATTACCGGTGCGGAGGGAAGACTCGGTTCTGCATTGTTACAGCTTTTGAAAGAAGATGTGAATAATAAAGTTGTGGGTACAGATAAGAAGGATGTGGATGTGACGGATATGGAGGCGGTTGATCAGGCAGCAAACGTATACCATCCGGATATTGTCATCAACTGTGCCAGTGTTTCAAATGTAGAAAGCTGTGAGAAGGATATGGTGGAGGCATTTCGTGTGAATGCTCTGGGAGCTAGAAATTTAGCCGTAGTGACAAGGAGATTGAATGCGAAGTTAATTCAGCTTTCCACAGATGACGTGTTTGATGGAAAATCTTCCGGACATATGACAGAATTTGATCTTCCGGATCCTCAGACCGTATATGGAAAATCAAAGCTTGCCGGGGAAAATTATGTCAAAGAGTTGAATCCCAAGCATTTGATTATTCGTAGTTCCTGGGTTTATGGTGCAGCGAATGGGGAAGCGGCTCAGGATTATTTTTCC
>CAMWKN010000018.1 GCA_947174825.1 uncultured Clostridium sp. | reverse complement strand
GACGGCATACGAGATGTAGAGAGGTCTCGTGGGCTCGGCGATGTGTATAAGAGACCGAAACGAAGCTGTTTTTGCAAGTTTTCATCCTTTGGATGATCCTTTGCCAACTCTTCCAAAGCTTTGCTGATCCTGCCACGCATCTCTGCCGCCGCCGCCTTGGTAAAAGTCACAACCAATAAACGGTCTATATCCACTGGATTTTTCTTATCTGTAATTTTTTTAATAATCCGCTCTACCAGTACGGCTGTCTTGCCAGATCCGGCAGCTGCAGAAACCAGTATATTGCGCTCTCGTAAATCTATGACCTTCTGCTGACCTTCTGTCCAATCCATCTCGTTCCTCCCGTTCTTCTCATCTTATTCTCCCGATTCCTTCTGAATCACACGCAAGGCATCATCTCTGCTCATACTCTGGATCTGGCGATAATGATTTCCCTGTATCTTAGGATCAAAGCGACAAATCCCATGATAGCCGCAATAAGCACATGCCGTACCATGACTGCTATCCATTCGTTGATATGGCTGCACCCGGGTATTCCCTTCCCGTATTTCAGCTCCGATCTGTTCCAGCTTTTTCTCCGTAAAATCAATAATTTCCTGAAATTCTGCTGTAGTCAGTGTGGCAGAATTTGCTTTCAGACTACCATCCTTTGTCGTTGCAAAAGGCGCTACAATGGACTGTCTGGACGCTGCCAGCCCGCCATTTTCCGCATGAAAATTATGATCCAGAGAAGGCAGAACCGGATCGTCTTCATTCACCAGCCCCTTCATCCTCAGTTCTTTTAATATATTTTCTTCCCGCTGCTCCAACTGGGCTTTCTCCCGAAGCACCGGATCATCAATATGGTAATACAGCACTCCCGCTGGTACTACCAGTTTTTGCTGCCGCTCTGCCCGACGATCCACCGCAGCTTTCAAATAAATCACCAACTGCATCTGCAATCCATAATATAAATCTGATAGGGACAATTCTTTGTTTCCAGTTTTATAATCAATTACTTTGACATAAATTCCATCTTCCGTCTCCAAGGTATCTATCCGGTCAACCCTGCCGATGATTCTCTGTGCCTCCTGATCCATCATAAAGCCCAGTTCGCTTTCCACTGTATGGAAATCTCCCAACTTCATCTGTTCCGTAATTGCCCAGATGGTACGCTGCAATATTCGGCGCAGTCTGACAATCATATAGCTATCCCGCTCCGTATCATACAATAGTCCATTTTTATATTCTTCCACCACCATATTCAGACATTGATTTGCCAGAATATGCCGCTCATCCTCTGGAAGATCCTGCCAATCCAAATTTCTCTTTAACAGCTCCTTGGTGTATTGCTCCAAAGCTTCATGTACAATATTTCCCACATCAAACAATTCCACCTGATGCTCCTGCCGTTCCTCCAAATGCAAGCCATACTGCATAAAATATGCAAAGGGGCAGGAAGAATATCTTTCAAACTGCGATGTACTCCCAGTAATAATCTCCTGATACAGAGCTGCTGCTGCCGCTCTGCTAATCCGGCTTTCTGGCTCCACATAATATGCTGCTTCCACCAAGGTCTGCAAGTGCCCGCTTTTCCCCTCATCCATCCGGTACTGACGGTACATCTCCTGCCACGCAGTATCCTGCCAGTTCCCACTGCGCAGTCCCTTAATTAAATATTTTTCTCCTTGATCATCAGCCAGCAAATGTACATTATCCCGAATCTGCTCCTCATACTGTAACTTCATGTCCGGAAAAATTTTTCTTACTTGACCAATCAAATAAGATGGGCGAAGGGCACTTCCATCATTTGCCGTCTCACTATAAGTCAGATACAAATGTCTGGATGGCTTGGTCAATCCCAGATATAAATAAAATTGTTCCGTATAAATCTGCTCCCTACTGGTAGGTGCCAGTTCAAACTCCGCTTCTGTCAAAAAAATTCGCTCTGTCTCGGATAAAATCCCACCGCTGCTTTTTGGCTGCGGAATATTCCCATCATTCAAGCCTAAAAAGAAGAGATACTGTATACCTGCCAATCTGGTACGGTTCAGATCTCCAACGACCACCTGATCCACCCCTGGCGGAATCATACCAATTCTCGCCTCCTCCAAACCGGTATGAAATATCTCACTAAATTCCTGCAAGGGCATACTTTCCGTTCCCATCAATTCAACCAGTCTGTCTAATACATTGATGACTATTCCATAAACTTGTTCATATTCCTTGGCAGAATCCGGATCATCCTGCTCCCGAAACTGTTCCACCAATTTCTGAATCTGAACATAATGCTCCTGCTGTTCCATAAAATCACACAATAACTCCGCATACTCCCTAACTGTATGCTTTCCCTTGCCTAACTTCTCATATAGAAATCCCAGCTTGTCCCACAATTGTTCTCGTACCTGATTAATACTCTCTATTGCTTCTGCTGCCACCTCTTCCCGCTTCCGTCGATACACATATGCACCGTCCCACTCCTGCTGCCAACGTTTATGTCCCCGTATCCCCGTGGCAAGCAAGAAATTATCCACTAGATTTGCCTGATCCGGATCAACACCGGAAAAAGTACTTTTGAGATAGCGCATACAGTTGGCATAATCAAAGTCCTTTAACAGAACATCCAACAAAGCACAGAGCATGTCCACATAAGAATTGGTCAAAATGCTTTTTTTCTGGTCAACAAAACAGGGAATTCCCAAACGTGCAAACTCTTCCCTGACCAACATCCCATATATCCCCAGATCCCCGGTTACCACAGCAACATCCCGGTAGCGAAAATCTTCCTGCTGCCGCAAACGCATTAACTCCATTGCCAGAAACGCTACCTCCTGCTCTGGCTGCCGCAAAATATGAACAGAGACACCCTCTGGCTCTCCCTTCTTCCATGCTTTTACCGGATAACGGAATAACTGTTGCTCCAAATGCTCCAGAGCCGGCTCCTCCTGAAACCGTGTCTGCTCCACATTTTTTCCTGTCCAGATTTCCTTCCGAATTTCTATCTGTTCCTCCCTGGCAATCTTTCGAAAGTGTGCAATCATTTTCTTGCTCATATAAAAAAGTTTATAGGGTTCATCCAAATGCCAGATACTCTCTCTGGGATCAAGCGTTACCGTCACATACATCTGATCGCATACACGCAGCAGTTCGCGAATCAGCCAATATTGTAATGGGGTAAAACCTGTAAATCCATCCAGATAAATCTCTGCTCCCCGGAGAAGTTCAGATTTCCCCACTACATCAGCAAATACCGTCAAAACTTCTTCTGAGGTAATATAATGGTTCTGTATATATTTCAAAAAGGCATCATATGCCACTTTCATATCTGCCAGCTTCTGTTGCAATACTGGATGCTCCACTGCTGTCTCCATCATAGAATCCAGCTGTTCTTCTTCTACACCATACTGCATCAGTTCTGACAGAAAGGATTTAATCTCTGCAATATATCCCTTTTTATGTATATGATCCTTAAAATATCCCAATCGCTTCTGTTCATTCAATAAAACTTTCTTTAGAATCATGGTCTTTCCCATATCATCCATTACTGGTACATTCTTTGTGCCAGTTTCTCCAAAAATCCGAAAAGCCAAACGCAGAAAACTTTGCACTTCAATATTTAGCAAACCGTTCCGTTCGCTGAGCATAACCAGATTTTTCTGCGTCTGCATGGTAAACTGTTCTGGTACTACCACGAAATATTGTTTCTCTGGATGGCGTACCGCATCTCTGCTTACCTTCTGTTCCATATACTGTGTTTTTCCCCTGCCTGCACCGCCTAGTATCAGTTGTAATGCCATATTTCCCTCTTTCTTTCGTTCTCTTTCTGATTTACTAACTTGCTTAAACTACTATTTCATTTTCTATCTGCTGTCTATCTCTTTATTCTTTCCTGTCTATCATTAGCTATTCTCTTCTATCACTCTATTTCTGCCGATTTTCTGACCATCTATTGTTTAGTTTTTTCTACTATACTCTTTTAATTATACTCTTTCGCCCTTCATTCTTCAATTTTTCTTTTCCTCATTAATAATCTCCTGCACCGCATTTAAAATTACCTGCTCTGTATATTGAGATTCGTCTGTCAAACTAATTTCAGCCACTTCCTTCCCCGCCTGAAGTTGTTCGGATATGGTCTCTACCGCAGGTTCAATAAGCGGATACATCGTAGTAACACTTTCATCTAATGGCACGATTCGCACTGATTTAACATGATCTTCATCCAAGGTCACCTGTAAATTGACAGTGGCATCCCCCATACTCAATTCCTTTGTATAAATACCTGCCTGATACTGTTTTTCCTGACCCTCCAATGCTGCCTCCTGAGATCCATGGTCTTTCCCCGGCCAGAACATAAAAAAGAGGATGATCAGCAGCAGGATACCTAGCCCTACAAATATTGCTGTATATATCACTTCTCTCATTCGCAAAATGACTATTCTTGTTTTTGGCATGATACCCTCCCATTTTTCGTTTATTATACTATATTAACGATTTCTCCAAAATATTCACTATCCTGAAAAGAAAACTTTAACTCTACTGCCTATTTCATCACAAAAACAATATGTTCTAAGTATTCATTTACTAATTTTCTCTTATAAAATATAAACTAAAATAAATCGTTTTCTATACAAAAAACAGAGTATCTTCATATCCAATCCAATAAAATGATACTACTTATTTTTTTGTGTCATTTTCTGAATAGGAATATCTATATACTCTGTTCTCTTATGTATTATTCTATTTACTCTGTTATATTATTTCTTTTGTTTTTCCGCCTTCGCCATTTTATTCTCTTCATTCCGGATCTCATTTTCCCGCTCAATATTATGGAAAAATTGTCCCGCTGATCCACTAATCGTCAAGATGATACATGCTGGTCCAATTAAAATTCCAAAAAACAGTAGCTCCCAACTAAACTGGAAGAACAGAATAATTTCCAAAAATAGAATAAAAAACAAAACTAGTGTTTTCAACCAATATTTCAAACTAATACGAAACGAATTTCGCATCGTATTAATAATGGAATTCTCATATCTTGCCTGTAGTGCAAACGCATATATAAAATGAGTGTATGTCAGCACCAAACCGATTACAAAAACTGCCAAAAACAGATATCCACCATCCCCAGCAGCGTGAAACAGTTGCAAATCCAGGTATAACGCATATGCCGCAACCATTAGAAATACACCCATGATACTTCCTTTTTTGATATTTGCCTTAAATTCTTTGAGAAAAGGACCGCAAATATAACCCTCTTCCTCATCTACCATCTTCAGTGTAACCGAAAATGCAGCTGCTGTTGCTGCACCTGCTGTAATAATCGGTATACTACACAATAACCACATAAAGTTTAGTTTTACCATATCCCACAGTCTGCTTATAAATTTATATAAGCCGCCGTCCACACTAAATAAATTACCCATATTACCTCGTTTCTCTTGGAACCAAGTGTAAGCTCTTTTCCTATATCTGAATAGAACAGGCTGTTCGCCGAAACGAACAGCCCATACTATATAAGTTTACTAAGATGTTTAAATTACTTGGTTAATGCATCTTCCAAGCTCTTCTTTCTGGCAGCCTCATTCTGAGACCACTTCTTACATTCTTCGTAACCATATTTCTTAGCCTGTTTTTCCATACCAGCAACAATGGAATCAAACTCTTTATCTGTCTTTGCATAAATTGCTTTCCAAGACTCTGTCTTGATACAGGTTGTTACCTGATTCCAAGTTGTCTTGAAAGTATTGTCCATAGTACTCTTAGAGAAAGAGGTTCCTGGCTGTACTGTGAATTTTCTAGCCTGCATGTAGGTGTTGACATTAGTAGCACCTGTCTTGTCACGCCAATCCTGCTCGATTGCAGATTGTGCCTCTGTATTCTCACTTGGCCAGTTAATCTTATTGTAAGTATCTCCATTGGAATCTGGATTCTGTGCATCCAATGACCATGTACTGTTGTTGATCTGAAGCTCGCCATCATGATAGGTTCCCTTGTAATCGCCACCCATCTGGGTATTTTGCTTATCTGCCTGACACTTCTTACCTAACTCAGTGAAGTATGGATGTTTATCATCATCATAATCCCATGTTACACCCTGTGGACCATACTCCATTGTCATACGTCCTTCTGGAGTAGCCAGATAGTTAATCAGCTCCATAGCCTTCTCAGGTTCTTCCGTCTTAGCACCGATAGACCAGATACGGTCACCACCCTGTGGATTCATACCATATACGATAGGGCTGGCTTCTTCCGGTTTCATACAATACATAAACTTACCTGCACTAGTATGTGGCTTTGTATTGAATGCGATCTGTCCGGAATAGTTGAAGATGGAGAACAGTACACCACCATTCTGTACCTTCTCAATCATCTTGTCATAGTTCTGAGTCATGGAGTCCGGATCAATCAAATCATTCTGGAACAATTTGTTGTACCAACGTAACATTTCAAGATATGGTCCGTTTTTCTCCAAGGCATCATGATACTTACCAGTAGTAGAGTCATACAGACCTAATGCTAACTCATCATAACCATAGTATGCAGTAGCAGTTGCTTTTACATACATAACCATAGCATCATCCCAATCTGGCCACATAGATACTGCATATACCGGATTTCCAGAATCATCCTTTGGACAAATCTTCTGCATGTCTTTCAACATTTTTGCAAAATCATCTAAATTGTTAACCTTAGGATAACCTAACTCCTTATACAGATCCCAACGAGTATCCCATGTATAGAAGAACGCCTCGTGATCTTCGCGGGATAACGCTACGTTATGACCGAAACCATACAAGGCATCACTCTTGCCATTGGTGATTGTCTTGGTTAATTCCTTATTCTTGGTCAATGCATCTGGCATGTTTTCCTTGATATAGGAACCATACTCGTCTAACAGTCCTTCATCTTCCCAGTCAAACAGCAAACCTGCCTCTACTGCTAATGGATAGTTGGTATTATCAGCTCCCCATACTACCACGTCACCCAGACTACCTTTTTCCATACGTGTTTCAAACACACCATCATTATTTGGGACAATTTTGATCTTGATACCCAATTTCTCTTTCAAGACATCAGCAGACCATCCTGTCTGCTCACCGGAGAAGTTTGCTAACTGGCTATATACTTCCAATGTAGTAATGCCATCTCCTTTTTTCGTACCACAGCCTGACAATGCAGCTGCAGAACCTACTACCATACTGGAAGCCAGCAGCATGGAGAGGAATTTTTTACTAAAAAACTTTTTCTTCATCGTATTACCTCCTTTTTAAGATATACTTCACAACCTCATCATTATTTATATCCCAAAGCATTAACCCTTAACCGCACCAAGCATAATTCCTTCCTCAAAATATCTCTGCAGGAATGGGTATACACATAAGATCGGAATAACCGATACCATGGCTACGGTATACTTAATTACCTTGGTATTCAGGGCATCTGCCACTGCGGAATCCACAGAAGTACTACCACCCTGATTCATCAAGCTTGCCAGGTTACTTGATTTATTCAAATACAGATATAATCTATGCTGCAATGTAAAGAGCTTATCATTACCCTGCATGTAAATCAAAGAATCCTGGAAGGAGTTCCAATGTCCTACGGCACCGAAAATCGCAATCGTTGCCAGAATTGGTTTACTCAATGGGAAGATCAATTTAGCGAACACCTCCATATAAGATGCGCCATCGATAAATGCACTCTCCTCCAATTCTCCCGGAATGGACTCGATATATGTCTTAACCAAAATGATATTATATGGTTGCACAATACCTGGAATGATATATACCCAATAGTTATTGGTCAGACCTAAAGATACCAAGTTCAAATAGGTCGGAATCAAACCTGCATTAAAGTACATTGTGATAACCAGAAAACGATACCATAAACTTCTATTCCACATTTCCTGTTTGGTTACCAGATAACCTACAAAGGCTGATGCAACTACCATCAAGATGGTACCCAGAATCGTTCTGCTGACAGATACGATAAAGGCACTACCCAGATCTCCTACATCCTTTAATTTCACATAGTTGTTAATGTTGATTCCCCTTGGAACAAAGTTAATTACGCCCCTTTTAACCAGTTCATTATCTGAAATCGTATTGATAAACAAATAATAAAACGGGAAGATACAACTGATAGAAAATATGGTAAAGAATAAGTAGTTTAAGATATTGAATACAACATCGCCTGGTGTCGTACGATATATCTTTTTATGCTTTTTCTTATACTCTTTTTCTCTCTTAGCATCTAATTTCTCTTGTGCTGTCTTTGCCATGTGTATTCACCTCCTATACAATGCTCTCGCCACGAAGTGCCTTAGATACTGCATTCGCACCAAACAGCAGAATCACGCTGACTACGGACTTGAACATACCAATAACAGTTGACAACGGAATACTACCGTTACCGATACCTAACTCGTATACCCACAGATCCAATACGCGGATAGTCTCTTTGTTCTGAGCGTTCTGGAATACCAGATACTGATCCAGACCGTTGCTCAAACATCCGGCGATTGCCATCAGCAGTAATACGAAGAAAGTAGGAAGCAAACCTGGCAATGTAATATGCCACATTTTCTGGAAACGTCCGGCACCATCCACCGTTGCTGCTTCATAGAGCGATCGGTCAATACCGGAAATACCTGCAATATAGATAATCGCGCTCCATCCAACACCTTTCCAGGTTCCCCATGCCCACATTTTGAGCCAGATAAAGGAATTACCCATCAAAAAGTTCGTACCTTTATCATCTGGTCCTATCATCCCCAGTTCTTTCATGAATGTATTGATGAAACCGTCAGATGCAAAAATTGCCAATGCCAAGGCGTACACCAATACCCAGCTGATAAAGTTTGGAATCGTTGTACAGGTCTGTACAAAACGTCTAAAATGCAGATTGTTCATTTCACAGAGGAAAATAGCGAATACCATAGGAATCCAGCTGGTACAGATACCCAGACCAGACATAATCAGTGTATTACGCATAACATTGACCATATCAGCTCTGGTGGCTGAATTCTGGAACAGATAGACAAACCATTTCATTCCCGTAAAATTGTCTGCACTCAAGGTACCGCCAGACTTATAATCGAAGAATGCAAATCTCCAACCATAAAGTGGCAGATAGCAGAATATGAATGCCATTGCAACAAATGGCAGGAACATCAAGAATAACTTATATCTTGATTCCATTTCATACTTTAAGTCTGCATCAAGCTTAGGAAATGTCACCAGTTTAACCAGTGTTAGCAAAAGGACAACGACTGTCAGTATCGCATACAAATACAATCCTGACGGAAGCTGTGGTCCAATGGCTTCCATTTTGGCCTCCTTTGTTGTAGACATTACCTGATTATAACTGACAAAACATAAAGCCAGACCGATTACTTCCACAACAGAACCACCTAACGAAACCAACAAGCCGGTTTTCTGCATCTTCTTATTACCTAAGGACATACATCCACCTGCCGCCAATGCAATCAAACCGATCAACAAAACTAATGCAGCAATATAAACTACTACAAAAGCTCCCTCTGAAACCCATTCCCTACGGAATGCTCGCCCGAACTCTGAGGTCAGACTACTATATGAAATACTAGCCGTAAACAACGAAAGATTGTCGCTGATCATCTTTGACACTTTTACCGGATTAAATGCCGGAAAAAATGCAGCTACAATCAACAGCAATATCGCTACACGCTGTACCGCATACAGTGGACCGCCTACTCCTCTCTTGTCACCATATTCGTTCATAAAAAACCTCCTTGTTCCTATAGTCCACAATGGATTTTGTTCAATTTCAACAAAAGCCAACATGGCATAATACCTTCACTGAGTAATTATACCTAAAAAATTTGCAAAAAAATACCATAAAAACTTTAGATAAAATACACGTTTTTTTCACACTTTCGATTTTTTTACCATATACTTGATTCGACAAGCCAGGGCAAAAACGCCGAAAAAGAGATGAGGGCGTTACGCCTCATCTCTCATATCGTGTCTATCAGCAGTTCCCATTTCCTTTGAAAGAACCAGAAACCTGCGATGACTTAGTCTCTTTTCTTCTTAGCAACTACTACAACAATTGCAACAATTACGACAACAACTACTACAATACCAACTACACCAGCGGTACCAATTCCACCTGAACCGCTATCTGAATCTGAACTACCAGAGTCAGAAGATGACTCAACTGGTGCTGGAGTTGCCTCTACTGCATCCGGGTTATCATTTGCAAAACCGCTAACTGTAAATGTAATCTTAATGCTGTCTCTTGGTGTTACAATACTTGGGCATTCCGGATAATCGCCGTTATCTTTCTGATAGTAGTTGAACGGATCAAAACGAATTAGTGCACAATCATTTTCGATATACTCCATTGGATAGAAAACTTCTGCTGGAAGAGCCTGACTTACGCCGTCTATTGACAGTTTCACATCAGAAATTGTAACTGGGTTATCCTTTGCTGTCCATGGCATATCTGTAGATACATAAATCATACGCATTTCTGCCTGCTTCTCAGACTCAGCGTCTGTCAGAGCATTGTTTAAGCCTTCTAC
>CAMWKN010000017.1 GCA_947174825.1 uncultured Clostridium sp. | reverse complement strand
TTCATATAAACTAAATCGCGTCTCTCCATTTCTTTCCTCCAAACGTCCTGCAAGAAGGTGATGGATTCCCAGTTCTTTTGCTTCCATTTGGGAAAGCAGATATCCGTCTGGCTGTAACAATTTATTTTCCAATAATTCTGCTATCAGGTCCACCAGACCAGAGCCACAAATTCCCTTGGGCAATAATATACCACTTACCGGCTCTGGCACAACATCTAACAAAATATTACCATTGGCACGATTTAATTTCACGGCGCTGATGGCACCAGCTCCTCCCCTGCATCCACAGGAAATGCCTTTCCCCTCAAACGCGGGACCTGCTGCAGCAGAACACACCCAAAGCTGCCCCCTGCAATTTAATAAAATCTCTGCATTTGTCCCAAGGTCGATCGCTAATTGAATCCGATTTTCCTGCCATAACTGCTCTGCCATAAAAACAGCCGCTGCATCTGCCCCCACATGAACTGCAATTCCAGGCAGAACAACCACCTCCGCCTCAGAGCAGGCTGACCATCCCAAATCTTTCCCATAAAGCCGATAGCTTCCCTGATAGGCAGTATGGAAAGGAGTCCCTCTAAGCCCTGTTGTATCTTTATTCAAAAACAGATGGCACATTACGGTATTCCCTACCACAGAGACCTTGCGCAAATATGCCAATCGATCATCACCTTGCCGTTCCCTCTCATAATATACCTTGGACTGTCCAGCTTTATCTCTCTCAGAATGTATTTCAAGCTGCCCAGCTTTGTCGCTATTAATAGCACCATTATCTGCATCAGATAGTGTTGTACGCTCCTCTGTGTCTGCCAGAATTTGCCCGAGAAGTTGATAAATTTGATCCTTTATCATTATGTGTAACTTCTCTTGTCTGCCTTCCGAAGCATGCATCAGGCGCATCATCACATCACTGCCCAATTGTCCCTGTGCATTATTTTCTGCACAGCCACCAATATATTTTCCATCCTGATCATATACATCAATGGAGAGTGTAGTAGTACCAATATCCACCGCCGCATAATAACCTTCTGTCTGACTGTCTGCTTCCCCGACTATGCTATCATGGTTATCCGGCATATTTCCCTTTATCTTCTTTTCTGTACCACCCCGTAATAAAACCATATCTCAAGTCCTCCATCCATTGATTGCCAGATTCTATGGAATACAAAATAATTTACTGTTAACAAAGAGTTTCCTATTCGATAAAAGAGGTCGTCTGACGACGACCTCTTTTGCTCATGTTTCAAACCATTGCGATTATTTTGCATAATCGGTAACTCTGGATTCACGAATTACATTTACCTTGATCTGACCAGGATATTTTAATTCGTCTTCTACTTGCTTTGCGATGTCTCTTGCTAACAGAACCATATCATCATCCGATACCCGATCTGGCACCACCATAACACGGACTTCTCGTCCTGCCTGAATAGCAAATGACTTCTCAACTCCCTTAAAGCTATTTGAAATATCTTCTAACTGTTTCAATCTGTTTGTATATGTTTCCAGTGTCTCTCTACGTGCTCCAGGTCGCGCTGCAGAAATCGTATCAGCAGCCTGTACAATACACGCAATCAAAGTCTCTGGCTCCACATCACTGTGGTGTGCTTCCACAGCATTGATAATAATACCTGACTCCTTATACTTACGGCAAAGTTCTGCACCGATCTGGACATGAGTTCCTTCCATTTCCTGATCTACAGATTTACCAATATCATGAAGCAATCCGGCTCTCTTTGCCAAACGGACATCTTCTCCGATTTCTCCTGCTAACAGACCGGATAAATGTGCTACTTCAATGGAATGCTTTAATGCATTCTGCCCGTAACTGGTTCTAAATTTCATTCTGCCCAGTAATCGAATCAATTCCGGATTAATTCCATGAACGCCTACCTCCAAGGTTGCTGCTTCACCCTCTTCACGGATCATGGATTCCACATCTCGCTGTGCTTTTTCCACCATTTCTTCAATTCTGGCAGGATGAATTCTACCATCCACAATCAATTTTTCTAATGCAATACGGGCAATTTCCCGTCTCACACCATCAAAACCAGATAATACAACTGCTTCCGGTGTATCATCAATGATCAAGTTTACTCCGGTCAAAGTCTCCAAAGTACGAATATTTCTACCCTCTCGACCTATGATACGTCCTTTCATTTCTTCATTCGGCAATGGTACTACCGAAATGGTTGTCTCTGCTACATGATCCGCTGCACATCGCTGAATCGCAGTAACAACATAATCTTTTGCTTTCTTATCAGCCTCTTCTTTTGCCTTCCGCTCCATTTCTTTCACAAGAACTGCAGTTTCATGCTTCACATCTTCTTCTACAGATTTTAACAAATATTCCTTTGCTTGTTCGGTCGTTAGACCTGAAATCTTCTCTAATTCTTGCAAATGACTATTTTTGATCGTCTCTAATTCTTCCTTCAAGCGATCTAACTCAGCGTCTTTTGCATTTAACTTAGATTCCTTTTTCTCTAACGTATCCGCTTTCTTATCCAGAGCTTCCTCTTTTGATAACACTCGTTTTTCATATCGCTGAATCTCTGCTCTTCTCTCTTTCGACTCACGCTCTATTTCATTTTTATTCTTTAGAGCTTCCTCTTTTGCTTCGAGCAGTGCCTCGCGCTTTTTTGTTTCTGCAGTTTTGACTGCTTCGTCAATAATCTGACGAGCCTTGTCCTCTGCATTTCCTAATTTTTCCGCCTCAGAATCTTTATACTTCTTGATTGCAACGGATTGGGAAATCAGCACTGTTGCGGCGATAATCACAACCAGAATCACAATGGCTATTACTACTTTAAGAACCATTGGTATCAAACAGGAGCACCTCCTTATAAGTATTCATTGCACACAATGCAACACATTAATTTTATACTTTTTGTGCAACTCTGTCAAGCAATACCCCTCTTTTCCAATTGGCTAACAATTTGGTCCACCCGGAAGCCTTTCCGATATAGCTTTGCTATAATCTTTTGCCTTTCCTGATAGGATAGTTCCCCGTCAATCTGAGGCAAAATTTTATTCATCGCCTTCTCCAACGCCCGGCTGTCATCATATTCTATTTCCTCTAACGCTAATGTAATCAATTCATCCGGAATATGCTTCTTTTGAAGATCCTGACGAATACGCCAGATACTTCTGGACTCACAGTAAATTTCCACAAAGCGGAATGCATAGCGCTCGTCATCAATATAATGAAAACTTCTCACATACTCAACCGCCTCCCGAATGGGTTCCTCCGCAAACCCTGCTTTTTCTAGTTTTGAACGAAGTTCCCATTCAGTCCGGTCCATATGTTGTAACAATGACATTGCTTTTTTCTTTGCCCTTAGTATCTCATCTTCCATCACGATTCCCTCTGATTGCTATGTGTTAGTGAGACTTCCAGACTTGACTTTGTTTCACTTCGCATAATATTTTTCATGCGTTAATGAAACTTCTAGACTTGACTTTGTTTCACTTCGCATAATGCTTTTCATGCGTTAATGAAACTTCTAGACTTGACTTTGTTTCACTTCGCATAATGTTTTATGCGTTAGTGAAACTTCAAGTCTTACTCACTTGCTTCTACAGTTGCCTTCTTAGGTGTTGGGGATTTCACCACTTTCTCCGGCTTTGGCACATCCTCTTCTTCCGTTGTATTTGCCTGTGCGTATTTATCCCTAACCTTCTGAGAAATTTCTTCCATCAGATCCGGATTCTCCTTCAAAAACTGCTTTGCATTCTCCCTGCCCTGACCAATCTTTTCTCCATTGTATGCATACCATGCACCACTCTTGTTTACAATATCTTCATTGGCAGCCAGATCCAGAATATCTCCCTCTCTGGATATTCCTTCTCCAAAGATAATATCCACCTCTGCTGTACGGAATGGGGGCGCCACTTTGTTCTTGACAACTTTGATCTTGGTGCGGTTACCAACTGCCTCTCCATCCTTTTTAATCTGCTCTCCCCGACGAACCTCCAAACGAATGGAAGAGTAGTATTTCAGTGCACGACCACCTGTAGTTGTCTCAGGATTGCCAAACATAACGCCAACCTTCTCTCGCAACTGATTAATAAAGATAACCGTACAATTCGTCTTACCAATAATAGCGGTCAGTTTCCTAAGTGCCTGCGACATCAGTCTGGCCTGCAGACCTACATGGGAATCTCCCATTTCACCCTCAATCTCTGCCTTTGGCACCAGTGCAGCCACAGAATCCACAATAACAATATCTACGGCACCTGACCTTACCATGGTTTCCGTAATCTCCAACGCCTGCTCCCCGGTATCCGGCTGGGAGATATAGAGATTGTCAATATCAACACCAATATTTTTGGCATATACCGGATCTAAGGCATGCTCTGCATCAATAAATCCTGCAATACCGCCTTTTTTCTGGACTTCTGCGACCATATGTAATGCTACCGTTGTCTTACCACCAGATTCCGGTCCATAGATCTCAACCACTCTACCCTTTGGCACTCCGCCAACCCCTAATGCCAGATCCAGTCCCAAAGACCCGGAAGGAACGGTATCTACATTCAAATGCAGATTATCCCCTAATTTCATAACGGAACCCTTGCCATATGCTTTCTCAATCTGTGATAAAGCGGACTCCAATGCTTTTCTTTTATTCTCGTCAATTTTTACTTCATTTGCCATTGTATTTTTTCCTTTCTGTTATCTGCGAACACCTGTTCGTTTTTAGTATCATATCTCTTTTTTCTACATCTGTCAATCCCATATTTTCATTTTTTATAAAATTTGTTGATTATCCTATTGCATTTTAAGCGAACGGTATTTTTGGGAGTACTTCGTCACATTATCCCGGTCAATCAAATGATAACGTGCCATAGAATGCATTGTCTGCACATACTCTCTGGCAGTAATCGGTGCTGTCAAAAGACTCTCTAAGGTTTTCTCAATCTGATTCTTGTATTCCTCCAAAGAAATCACCTGATTTTTGCATAGAACACTATAGCGGTATAGTTCTTTAAAATATTCATCAAAACGTCCGGAATTACATACGTTATCGTCAATCAGAAACGGAACATATGGCAAAATACTCATCATATTAGCCATAGAAGAATTGGTAATATAAACATCTTGTCCCACTCGAAATAGATTCTTCCGGTAACTAATCTCCCCTTCATCGGTGTATTCGTGATATTCTGGTAAATAATCCGCAAAATATTTGGCAATGAAAGTTTCGTAGCGAAACGGAGCATAGTCCTTTTCTGGATCTGCCTCCGCATCCTTTTCATAATAGATTCCCTTGATCTCCTCCAAAGGAATTTCAAATTCGTTAGCACGTCCCTCCAAAACCAAAAAGTGTAAATGCTTATCCGTACGCCAGGCAAAAGCCGGTACCTGTTTTAATCTGCGCTGCGCATAGGAATCAATCATAATCTTGACATGTGTCTGCACAACCTTATGCTCCCGCAGCATTTTCTTCACAGATTTTTCGTTCAATGATGCCAGAAAACGAGCCTTCTGTCGTGCCCTTGACTTGGCATCCCCTTCGTCTTCTTCAGCCTGTTCCTCTTTGCTGGATTTTTTCCCTTTCTTTGACGGAGCCTGTTTCGGCTTTTCGCCTTTCTTTTTTCGATTTTTCTTTTCCTTTTCCAGTGTATCAATGGATACTGACTGGGATACCACAAAAGATACAAAGCCCAGTGCAATACCTCCCATCCCCAGATAAGGCAATTCCAATGCCACTGCAATAACCAGCAAGGTCAGCGCTGCCAGCCCTAACACCAATACAGACCACAAGAAAATCTTTGTTTTTGTACTTCCCTGAAACATACTTCGTATCACTTTATCCCACATTAACGTAATCTTCCTCCCTCAAAGTGCTTCATTGTATCCAGACAATGTAATAGGGAATCATATTGACTATCCAGATCTCCCTCTTCTAGTACAATATCCAGTGCCGCTGCAATATTATGTAACAGCCGTTTATCCAAATAAGGCTTCATGCCCACCATGAGCTGACGCTTTTCATGATATGTTTCTGCATCCAATATCTGCATACAGCCCCGTTCCGCAATTTCCCGATCTGTCAAATTTTTCGGAAGATATTTTTCCGGACATCCAGAGGTCAACGCCCTCACCAATGCAGCATCGTCTATTTCCTCTGTCTTTGCTACAGGATTTGCTGCTGCCGATGGATGAACTGCTGTTGCATTCGCCGACGATTGATGGGTAGCTGCTATAGAGCGCGCTGCTGCTGTAGCACCATGCGCCTCCAGTTCATCTGCTGAAATACGCAAAAATCGCATTTTTTGTCTGGCATCCGGATATTTCCTCAGATCCACTGGACTCAGAAATTCCTCTAACGGTCTAACCCAATACTGAAATGGCGGGTACATCCCCTGGTACACTACTTGTAATTTCTCGGTTTCGCTATCTTTTGCAATCATTTTGATCTGGTAAATTTTCCCTTTGAAATGACGGTAAAATTCTCCAGACATCGGCATTCTGTCTTCCATGCTGCTCCTCTCTTCCATATCTGTCAATCCATTTCCTGTCACTTTGCCTTCGCTTCGGCAAAGCCATGAAAACAAATAGTTTTCATGGCTCGCGGGTGCGCTCAACACATACTTAGAAACAGACGGAAAATAAACTTTCCACCGTTTCTAAGTACGTGTTTCACTTTGCCTTCGCGAATAGTATAACATAATTTTATCAACTCGTCATATTTAGTGTTGACATGTCGCTCGACAGAATGATACTATCTTCTGGAAGAATAGCCAAGAATGGAAGGAGATTGCCCATGAATGCAAAAAATTACGATTTACTTTTTAACGAAGATGTGGAAGAAACAATGTGTATCACATGGACATCAGAAGATGGTATATCTTTTGATCTGGCGATTATTGCTACCATAGAAATTGAAGAATCAGGAAAAGAATATGTCGCTGCTATTCCCACAGAACCAAACGAAGAATTTGAAGAGGGTACGGTACTGTTTTTGATCTACTCAGAAGATACTGACGGTAATCCAGAGTTTGCCCCTATTGAAGACGAGGATGAATTGGAGCTGGTCGGTACTGCTTTTGAACAGTTTTTTGAAGACGAGGATGACGAAGACGAGGATGAAATAGATGAGGAAGATTATCTCAATGACATCTCTGATCTTTTTCCCGGAGTTTCCATAAAAAGAGACTAAGTGAAATCCGACTCTAAACCGAAGTTGCCATAAAGAAACCAGTGAAAGCTCTTTCATAATGTTCCATTAATACAGATTAACCGGGATCTTTCCACGCAATGCTCCTATGCTTGTGTGGAATCCCTGATCTATATCTGTCTCCATAATATCACAATCTCTTTTCGTTTTCCATTGACGTATGTAACAAAATCTCATCTTGTTTTTGTTTAACTTCACCAAAGTGATATCTGAGCTTCGTCATTTTAAACAAAAAGCAAGGCTATTTTGCGCCAGACTGACGCCTTTGCATCCTCATCCAATTAACAAATCCATACAAATCATTTACCAGAAACATTAGAAAACAAATCACAACAGACAAATAGGACAGATCAGACCGTGTCGCCAGTATCCATAGCACAATTAATACAATATCATTGGCAGCGTAAGCCAACGCAAAAAACGGACTTCTGCGAAAGGTCAGATAAACTGCCAAAAAGCTGGTGGTAACAGAAAGCAAGCTCGGTGCCAGATTAGCAGTACGAAAACCGGCTAAAATATAATAAAAAATCCAGGTAACCACCGCTGTCAGCCAAACCATAAAGAGGATCTCCTTCTGTTTCAACTGATTTACCCGAACTTCTGCTTTATTTCCATTATATGGATTGCGAAGCCATGAAATCAACGCAAACAGTGCCATCGGCGCTGTCATACCCAGATAAGTAATCATCTCCCCATAATACGCATAGGAATATGAGATCATTCCGTACAGCATGCTAAACAAAATCATTAGAAATTGACCAAAGGGATTCCCTTTGGCATTAAAAATCAGTGAGGTAACACCAATTAAGGAAGCTACTAAGGTCATGATATTCTCCCGATCAAAAATTAGAAATGAACTCAAAATCAAAACAACCGACATGCTCCACAAAATTTTTTCTCCCCTTGAAAAATACGCCCATATTTTTTTTAAAAATTGTATCATTTGAAAACCTCCCTACTAAAGCAAAAAAACATTCGTGTACACATCTTCTATGACCTAACGATGTGTAACGAATGCTTACGCATTTCCTACCCGGTGGCAGTTTATCAAATTCATTATAACTGGCATATGAAACGAAGTCAAGACTCACTCTCCTACCAGCCCCAGACATTCCGCATTAGTACCATAAAAGATATCATCACGGTCTCCTAACATACTACACAGAGTTTCTATCCGATCCCAATTGTCCTCCACATCAAATTCGTAGCTATGTCCCCAGATATAAAACAACATTGGCTCGTCCTGCTTTGGTTCTGCGGCCAGAAATTTCTCTGCCAGTTCAAAAAGGCATTCGTCATTATGATGACAAGTGGGCTGCAGGCGCATGGGATCCTGAGGCAATGCAAACTGGTGGCTGCTCTCCACCGTCCTACCATACTGCATACCAATCTGCTGTAAATAGCGAATGATCTCATCCGAATAATCACCGTAGGCATATGCCATTCCCAACGGATATTTCCCATAAATCCTCTGAATATTTCTGGCATCCTGTAAAAACTCCTGTTCATACTTCTGGGAATCCAGATCAGACGGCGCTGCATGGGTTAAACCGTGCAGTGCAATTTCATGCCCTTGATAAACCTGCTCCAAGCCATCAGATTGATTCATCCGATGAATGGGCACTCCCTGTATTTCAAAACGGCTTTCTTCTGTCTGTATCCCTGTATTCAAATTAAAAGTCGCCTTCATTCCATATTTTCTAAAAATAGAAACCAGACGGATATCTTGGGACACTCCATCATCATAACTAAAAGTAACTGCTTTTCGGTAGTTCACTGCTCCCATACTATTTCCTTTCTTCTAACACCTCAAATTTATTGTCAAACACCAACAATAGATGACTAAAATAATGATTCCTATATTATTTCTCTTTTTTAATTTTTTTGCAAGCACATTATCATAATACTGAAAGAGAGCCGGATTATTATATCATATTCCGACTCTCCTAAGTATGCATTTGCAAATACATGCCACAATTAGTTCTTATGGTATCTCAAAATAGTCTCCACGCCTACTTCTTGCTCGTTTTCTTTTTCTTAGTTTTCTTCACAGACTTTGTCTCATTATTATTCTTGAGAACCAGCCGTTTTACCTTTTTTGAATAAACCCAGTATTTCGAAGAAAGTTTCGGGCAGTTTGCCTTCGTGATCCGTGACACCTTTTTGCCCAGTGGATTCAGTTTCTTTGACGATGGACCCGTACCATACAGACTGTAGGAACCCGTACTGTAGTTATCAAAAACGGCATGTTTATCCTGCATGATGAGGAGGTCTCCACAATATCCCACAACAGAACCCCATATATACGATTTTTTGTAAGCTTTTATTTTTCCCACATTGTAATTATATTTCACCCTGGGTTCTTCCTTCTGTCCTTTTGCTTTCCAGCCGCCATCATAATAACCGACAACACCGCCAACTCTTCCTCCTTTTCTGGAAGAAATCGTTCCTGTATTATAACAGTTTGTGACTCCCGCAGCTGTGCTGTTCGAAAATGCTGCCACACCTCCCATGTCATGTCCGGAAGTCATCCGCTTATCCGACTTGTCACTAACTTTTCCCTTATTATAACACTGGGTTATTATATCCTTAAATTGGGTAAATACTCCGCCTGTACCTGATTGCGTTTCTTCTCTCATTGGCCTGCCTGAATATGTGACAGCACCTTTATTATAGCACTTATTAGCTTTACTAACTATATTTACCACACCGGCCAATTCTACACCGTCTATGTTTTTAAGCTTATAACTCATCTGAATCTTTCCGGTATTTCCGCTGGACGTGATATTGTCTGCACTTTTTGCAATTCCTGCTGCAAAAGCTCCACCAAGACATTGTATCTCCTCAGGAGGGTCAGCCTCCTCATATTGATACAATTTAACCGGTGTTTCATACTTATTACCTGCAGACTGTACTTTCAACGTGACTTTTCCGGAATTGGTACAAGATTTTATCGTGGCACAGGCAGTTACAAGACCTGCCACATTCATGCCGCTATCATGTAAACCACAATATCCGCTTAAAGAAATATTTCCGGAATTAGTACATTTCGTCATTTTACGAAATTCACCGCCGCTGAGTCCACCGACCTGTGCTCCATATGAGTATCCGGAATTTTTGCAGTATACTGTAATGTTCGCACTGTTGGAGCAGCCTGTTAACGACCCAAGTTTCCCGTTTCGGTCCATCTCTGCCCTGCCGACGATTCCTCCCACATCAAATCCGGTATAACGGAGAGGGTTTTCCCTAAGACTTTTGACAGAAATTTTTCCCGAAACATGAATATTGTTAAAGCTACACCTCGTCGCCTGGGATACCAATGCTCCCACAGTCGCATAATCCTCTGTCTGTACATTGATATTTACCTTTGTCAGAGACAGGTTCTTGAATGTAGCTCCCGACGCCTGATAAAAGATTCCGGCACACGGTTCCTCAACAATCAGGTCATGGCCACCTCCCGCTACTGCATCATGTTTGAGCTCCTGTCCGATTACAAATTTCTTCTGCACCTTAAAGCCTTTGATCTTGTGTCCTTTTCCATCCAGTGTACCGGTAAAAGGATTGTCCCAGCATAACTGCGTATTCGCAGGAACGGTAATATCTTTCGTCAGATAATAGTTTCCACTTGGAATATTTTCCATCGCCTTTAAATCCTGAAAACTGGAAATTGCCTTTTTCTCTCCCGGTTTCATTTTCGTATTTGGTACCGGCTTCCTTGGTACCGGCGTTACCTTTGGTGCGGAAGATGTCGTTGGTTTTTT
>CAMWKN010000016.1 GCA_947174825.1 uncultured Clostridium sp. | reverse complement strand
GTATATACTGAACTGTAAGGAAGGAGATGAATTTATGCAAGCAACAATTCAGAAGTGGGGAAATTCACAGGGTATAAGAATACCCAAGGCGTTTCTTGATGCGTTAGGAATGATGGAAAACGATCTTGTGGAATTGAATAGAGTTGATGATAATATTGTGATTACGAAAGTTAAAGAAAAGAAAGAACTTACTTTGGATGACATTTTTAAAGATTATGATGGAGAATATGCAGCTGAAGAATTCGATTGGGGTCCTCCTGTTGGAAAGGAAGTGTGGTAATGTACAATCCGAAACAAGGTGATATTGTATTTTTGGATTTCAGTCCACAGTCCGGACATGAGCAGGCAGGAAGAAGACCTGGTGTAGTTATCAGCAATGAACAGTTTTTTATAAGAACTAAATTTGCTGTCGTGTGTCCAATCACAAATACGAGCAATAAATTTCCGTTGCATATCCCTTTGGATGAACGGACAAAAACTACAGGCGTGATTTTGACAGAGCATATGAAGCGTTTGGATGTTATTAGTAGAAATATACAGTTTGTGGAAAAGATACCGGAGGATTTGTTGGGTAAGATATTAGCATATGTGAAGGCATTTTTCTGATGGGATAGTTGGAATAATCATTTAGGAAGTAAAAGCAAAGGAATCGATACAGATATGCTAAAATGCAATCAGACCCAAAATAAAACGCCTGCAGACCTTTCAATGCAGGCGTTTCATTGAGTAGAGTAGACGGGGGCGAACCCGTGTCCTGAGCCTTAAACACATTATATTTACTGAGTATATTAAAAATTGAATTGCCCCCAAAACAAATTAAAAAAGTTATGTCAAGATAGTTTAGTATAAAATATATTTAAAAGTTTTTATTATATTCAAACATTAGTTTTTTAAATAGCGATTTAAAAATTGATTGGAATAATGTTGACTATGAGAGCATCACTTCCAATCCTTATACATGTTCAAAAGATTGCTGCGTAATTGTAACCTTTTCTTGGACAAACAAAACAGAATCGGGATACTACAAATGGGTTGATATAACTGTAGGGGAGCATACGGAAACAATAAAAGTTCACGCTGCGAATGGAACAAAAACAATTAAACATGTTTGCCGCGCTAATGATGTTGTAAAAATAAGTCAACGTAATTATCCCGGTTCAGAACTTACAGGCACGGTTGCCATACATGATGGTTATGTTTTGTTCTAATTATATATCCAATATTGACGAGTATAGTCACCGCCGCCATGGTTCTCAACATGTATTTTAACTTTATCGCTGGTCTTCAGTTCTACACTTAAGAGTACAAAAGACGAAGGATAGAGTGTAACATTCAAAAATGTGCTACTGATATCTACTCCGTTTTTGTATATGGCTGTTTTTGACTTATTGCCTGTGGCATATGCCATAATCGTATACAGTCCATTTTGAGGCGCTATAAAGTCATGGTCATTTACGCCATTTTCTCCCAAGCTTGCTTCATAAAACGAATCAACAAACTTCAAATTTGTTAGACCAGATTTTAAATCGCTATTTTAAGAACTAATATTCTGTGAATGACTTGGTTAGAGCGTAAAAAATAGGGAATACCTTTATTTGTGGTATTCCCTATATAAATGTAAGACTATATTAAGAACTTATTTTTTGACAATAAAGCTTCAATCAGTATATGTGCCTGTGTCATGGCATCGTTATAAGTTTGCAAATATTCTCCCGTCAAGTCATCTCCATAATTAACATTTTTGACAGTTTCCGCATCCTCTAATGACAGTATGTATAATTTTAACTGATTGAAATATGTCTGATGGTGCATTTTATTGGTGGTAGTAGCAGTATAAAGTGAAATAATCTGTTCTACAGAATATAATTTGCAACTGTTTCCATCACTATGGTAATACATAGGAACATTTGTCTGTACCGCAAGGTCAAAGATTTCTTTTATGTTTACCTGATCCTCATCCTTGTAGCTGAAATGTTCTGTATTATCGTCTATTTCAAGATCCACTCCACTGGTGATTAACTGACTGCAAATGTGTGACAACTCACTAATCTTTTGCAACTTAATCTCTTCTAATGTTGGAATATATGGTTCTGATTCAGGAATTTTTTCCGGTTCAGTATAAACGGACCCATCATCAGAAAACTCGATTCTGCCTGTCTCATCCTCATAAGTTCTGTAGACAGTGATAAAATTTTTATATTCTGCCTGAACATAATCATTATTTTCATTCAGTATTTCAAAGCCATTGTTAATTTCCGCTGAAGGAACAGAACCTTTAAAATTAATTACAAGCACATGTCTGTTGATAAAATCGGTAGTTCCTTCATAAATAGTATCCGTGTTATAAAAATGAATTTTTTCCATTAATATTTTCCTTTCTTTTGAGCATAGAAAATAAGACATAAAAAATTTAATAAATACAATACATCTTATTCTCAAATTAATAGAGTTTTCTGTTAAATTATAAAACCTTGTTTAGACAGCATTGTTTTTATGAGTAATTTTAATTCTGTCCAAATTTGTGAAAACATAGTAATTGTTTGTGGTATCCAATTTAGAATGCCCTAACATTTCTTTTAAATCTTGTAATGGAACCCCTCTGTTAGCCATATAAGTAGCAAACCATTTACGAAATCTATGCAGATGTACATTAGATACGTTTGCCCGTTCACCAATTGTTTTAACGATTTTAGCCAATCCGGTATTTGTTAATTGATTATAAGGTGTTCTTTCTGAGCAGAACAGGTACTCGGAATTTCCTTTCCTAAAACCTAAATACTCTCTTATATGCAATTCACATCGTGCCGAAAAATACACCATTCTGTCTTTATTACCTTTCCCGTGTATTAATACGGATCTGTCTATCAAATTTACTTCAGATAATTTTATTTTTCTGATTTCGTCACGCCTGCAACCCGTACTAAGCAGAAAATCTACCAAAGCAATTTCACGGGAAGTTTTACAGGCTTCCCGTAGCAACTCAATTTCTGTGTCGGAGTAGGGTGCTTCCATAATCTTTTTTTGCTTAATCCGATCAATTTTTTTACAAGGATTTTTTGTAACGTATTCTTCATTTTCACAAAAAGTAAAGAAACTGTTCAATATTCTTCTTGCATCATCAACATAGGAATTACTTCTATTGATGCCCAATTGTCCCAAATAGCGTCTTATATGGTTTGTGTTTATATCCTGCACATTTCTTTGACAACTGTCTAAAAACTTATTTATATGGTACAAATAAGTTTTTAAGGTATTGTCAGATAAACCGGACATTTTCTTGGTAGCCAGAAAATGTTTAATCACGTATGTATTATCAATGACATCAAGCGAAGGTAATTCTTTATGAGGAATTAATTCTAAATCATCAAGTAGCATTATTAAACAGTTTCTTAAGTCGGATAAATCAGAGTTATTTAGTTTCGTAGACATCATAGTAATTGCATTTCCAACAAATCTTTCCTTTAAATCCATAATAGCATCTCCCTATCACAAAAAAAGAATGTATGTTCTGATTAATAATTCTCTTTTGGTAAAAGGAAAAATATGTAAAATAGAATGCAAACACTGGTTCTTTAAATAGCGATTTAAAATCAAATATAATTGATCATGTATATTGGAATTGCAGTCGGGACGGTATAAATACATATATAGAAAGTATACAAGTCATAGGTAAAGATGGTAGCGTTCTATGGAGGACAACTCAAGCAAAAGCGTTTGTAGGTAGTGGCCCCAATGCCGGTACAATGAGGTAATTAATTTATCTTACCTATAACCAAATAGGCAAAGGTAGCTCCAGATTGCACTGAAGTACCAGTTACCCAATTCGGATACTTATATCCGCCTACCTGTTGCGTATTTCCGGAAATCGTAAGTATTCCAGATGTTGAAGAGTAATCCTTTTTTAGACTAAAGCCTTCTGCACGACCGCACGAATTTTCGGCCATTTCGCGGACAACTTGTCCACCACATGCACCCATTCCTGTAATTCCAACAATAAAATTATCTGCTATAAAATCCTGATACCTATCAGGGAATTTTGCTTTGAGGTCAAACGAGGTTCCGGTTCCCAAATAGTAAATGGAACCTAAATCGCTATTTAATTCAACAATTTTATCATTCAAAGCTTTCACGGCGGCGGCAGAGGCAGCGACATTTGAGGATGTAGATGTTAATGAATCTGTAATACCGCTAATCGCACCAAATTTGGTCTCGGCATTTTCACCATCATCAAATTCAACATCAGTTGCTACTCCCCAAAAAGAAATCCTCTGCCATAATTTGGTTGCTTCGTCAATTAATTTCCTGAATTTCCTTCCTGTTACAATGGTTTCATTTATTGCCATGATAAACTCCTTTCGTTTATACAATAAAAAATGCCTCTTATTCAGAGACATCTTATATCAATTTTTTTATTGTCTTAAATCCAAATCGTGTCTTGGTTTGTAAGAGGTGGTTCAAGTTCTTCTTTTTCAGGTTCCTCGTCATCCGGAAATAAATGGTATGATGATAAATCCTCTGAATTGTCATCATCTGAAAATAATTGAATAGTTTCCAGGCGCTCCTCTTCATCGGTGTCAGAAAAAACAGATATGTCAAGCGAGGGATATGCTTTTTCGTCATAATAAATAAACGGTTGCTTTTTGGGAGGTTTGCTTAACAGATACTTTTGAAGAGCATAAATACGATTTTCCATGAGATTAAAAAAATCAGCAAAGAACCCATAGATTCCTTTCTGCTGATTTATATAATCACTTGCTTCACTGTATTTGCCCTTTGCAATCAAATGATTGTAATGGTTAATAATTTCCATGGTTTCAAGATTGTTATCCTGAAAAAATACCATTTCGTCAACCTTATCAGGATAATATGATATCGGATTGCAGAGCACTAAGCATCACCTCCAAGCCAGACATCTCCCTCAATGCAATCTGGTTCCTGATCATCAAAGTAAACGGACTGCTGTTTTTGTTTTGCATATATCTGAGTATTGTAGATTTCTTCTTCCCATGTGCGGAATGTAATCGCATCTGCAATATATTGTGACAAAATATCCTTGTTGTCCTGAATAACGGAAGCTGCCTTCGCGTATAATCCCTGAGAACGGAGAGAATTGATTTGATTAATTAAGGAGGCAGCATCATCGTCTATATTAATAAAATTGTGTTTAGTAATCTTTTCTTCGGGGAAATTACTAAACTCCCGTTCAAAATCTGACATAAATAACGTCCTTTCGTATTTAGTAAAATATTTATTGTGAAAAGGTTAATGGTTGTTCATGATACTACAGCACCTTATATAAAGGATAAAAACGATACATTGTGATGGTAGTTGTATACCCTGAAAAATCATGAGAAATGGAAGAGATGATATATTGATGTTCTATATCTGAATCACTTGGTTTATACGACACCTTTTTATTCACATCAAGAAATGGCAGAAGAGCAGTAGTAATTGTAATATTATCAGTTAATCTGCAATTTTTCCAATTTTCCCATTTGGCTCTGTCAGCGGCCAGATTATCAGACGTAATATTCTCATATTCTCCGCTTACCTTAATATCAGGGATTTCACCTAATTTTTCTACTGCAAAGGGTGAGTCTTCAATTACAGTCATATCAACACATTCACAGTTATAGAATTTCTGAAAATATTCTTTGGAATAGAGTTCATATTCCTTACCGTCAGAGCCTGTTACGAACTGACCGCTTTTCTTTCCGTTGGTTAAAACATTGATTGCATGAACCTGATATTGTCCTAACAAATATGCTTTAAATACATCTTGATTATCTATACGGCTTTTCTTGATTTTAAAGGCATATACATTATCGGGTTTTAATTCGTCAGCTTGAATGGGTCTTTCATTTGCTTCGTTATATAGTCCTATAGTACCAAAATTATTGATATTTATCAGTGCATGGGACTGATTTGCAGATGGGATTTTTAATCCTATAACATCTCCGTTGCAGTATCCGGCATTATATCCCGCAATGGTGAAAGCGTATGTGTTGTTGGAATAATAGCCTTCTTCGCTGTAAAAATCCACCTCTATGACCTGTCCCCACACTTCACAAATATTGCGCACGGTAGTCATATCTACGGATGTATTCTCAGATATTAATACCCGTTGCAGAAAAGCATTATCCAAGAAAATATCATCCTCATAGCACATAGGCTTTAGCTGACATATAAATGTATTGTTTTCCATATCGAAAAACATTTCGTAGTTGGGATATAAATCACGGAAAGCAGTCAGAATAGAAAGGACACTGCAACCGGCAGAAAATTCCTGATCATAGGGTATTGCGTTCCATGTTGAAACATTTTCTTCCCGATATTTCTGCCAGTCGTCATTATAATCAGGCATGGCTTTATATTCACCGATATCGTCAATCCGATGATTTGTTATACGTGCTAACTTTTCCAGTGTTTCAATGACAGCATTACGAATTATATTGTGTTCAATAACTTCGCCTGTCTCTTCATTTTCTTTAAAAGCAGGGTAGCTTATAATTAATGGGCCTAACTGTCCGTTTTTAGTACCATCCAATTTCTTCATAAAATCAGAACAGTTGACGGTAAGATTGTTGGTTGCAGCATCATAAGCACCTGATGTATCCGTATAAACATAATATCCGAAAGGATAATATTTGTACTGTTTGGTTCTTGTGTTATATAATCCGACGGATATCCGTATATCCCTGTTAAGCCATAGCAGACTCGTTTCAGTAAGCTTTATATGCTCTGTCAAAGTGGGCTGTACAACAAAATTGGCAGTACGCCTTATATCGGATTCACCATTAACAGACATACTGCCACTGACCAATCCGCATTCAATCTTACCTATGATTTTCTGATCGACATCCAGTACCTCAATATTTAATTTCATTGTTTGTGGTGCTGCCGACTGTTGGAGAACAATCAGCAAATCTTCCTGTGTTATTATATCTGCCATTATTTATTCCACCATTCTTCCGTTACATCTGACAGTCCCAAATAGTACAAATCTTCTTCAGAATCAACACTTCCAACTTCAATCCAAGACCATGAGATTTCTCTGTCATTATATGCCTGATTTGCCGTGTCAGTCGGATTGGGAGTTACCTGTATAAGCCACAAACGTCCATCCGGGAGCTTCAAGATTTTAGGGATACTGTCACATATGAAGTCCATAAACTCTCTCTGGTACATAATACGTCGGTAATCATGTTTGCTGTCATAAGCGAATTCACAGCCTTCCTCATCTGAAAGCGGCACAAAAGAGCCTTTACAGCTACCCGTATCGTAATTCGCGATGGTATTCCTGATAAAAACAGGATATCTGCTGTTTAACAGCTCAACGGTAGAAGAAGGAATATTACGTGTCGTATCACAATATCCGTCCGTAATCTCAGTTCCCCACACCGTATTTCCTTCAACTAAAAACATTTTACCGAATTTAAGAGTGGTTTTTGTGGATGCGTAACTTCCCTCGCTGCCATACAGAATAGGAACAATTGCGTATTCAACAGTTTCACCGGAAGCAACAAAGTAGTCAGGATAATTTATTACATAATCGTTCATTGTATTAATTTCTCTGACAGCTATTGTTTTCCATTTAAAACTGCCCTCCGGTCTGCTTTTTAATATGATATGAGAGATTGCGTCTGAATTCCAATCAATATTCCCCGCGTCTGTATTCCCACTAAACTTAGCCCACAGCACAGTGTCAAAATCCCATTCATCAGGGCATTTATCGGTTAATTCAAAATCCGTTGCTTTGGTTATATATAAATCATCATATATTCCGTTTTTGAGTTCCACATAATTAATGTTTTCCATACCGGTTGGAGTAACAGCACATGCCAATGCGCCTCCAACAAAATTACTTCCACACAGAAACATGTACTTTAATCACCTCCAAGCCATAAATCATTTAATACTGCATTCAGTGGTTCGGGAATATCTAAATATGTTATACAATCATCTTTTCTGACAACATAAGTGTCGCCCTCTGTATTAATCCAGCTGTCATTATTATTTATTAACTCCTGACTCGGACGTTCCGTTCCATACCACATATCGCCTTCCGTAGTAAATCCGAGTTCTACAAATACTTTTAATTGATAAACATTATTTTTTCGTCTGATTGCAACAGTGACCATATCATCATTTGTAAATATCTGTTCATCAGAGTAAAGCAGATAATTACTCACGCCGTTAGGTACAAGTAATCTGAAACGCAGCTTTCCGCCACTGTAAATGTGCGAACTCAATGTGAGTCCCAAATTGCCGTTACTCATTTTAAATATTTCCGCATTCTGCCATAAATTCATGCCACGGATTATAACCGTAAAATCATCTTCAATCAAAAATCCTTCGTCATAATATAATGTCTTGTCTCTGAGGTCTATCATTCCGTCTATATACTCAAAAGTGTCAGTCCCGTTATATTGGATGATTCTCAGATTGGTTGCAACCTGTATGCATCCCTGTGATGGGACGGGAGTAGCATAAATACGGGCATATACATTAGGATTTTCAAATTTAACAGTGATTTCAATATATCCTGTGTCAAGTGCCATTCCATTGACCGTAACGCCAACACATCTTATGTAATAAGTTGTATTGTTGTCAAGACCGTTATAGGTATAATTTATACTGCGATCATCGGTCAACTCATTGCTTTCAAGAAGCTGCTTCTTGGAGGCATCATACAGATAGAATTTGTATTTGCTGATATTTTCCCAATCGGGCGAATAGTAGTGAATGTTGGCGGTAAATGACGAATTTGTTATTATGGAATTTTCCGGAAGATCTTCAAAGCAGAAATCCGGCGTTGTGAATGTGTAAAACAATACTTTATCGGACAACGCGGAAGGAGTATTGTTAATGTCATAGATTTGAGCTTGAATAATATATTTTTCGTCATTTGTCAGCGTATGTGCGGGAATGGTGTGCTTTAATACAAATGAGGATGTCAAATCATTAAATACTTCAGTGTTCGTTTCATAGTCATAAATTATAATCCTGTTTGCATAGGCACGGTTGCCCGTCCATGAAATGGATATTTCATAATCATAATTCGAATCAAAGGGTGTTATGGATCTTATGATTGGTTTGGCCATTTTACTTCATTCACCTTCTTTCTGTTAAAAATAATCATTTATACCACACCACAGATATGGATATCATTTAATTTTCCCATCGGTTCTTTAACCCAGACACCTTGTCCTGCTTTCAGTTCAATATTCGGTATACAACATCTTACGGTACGTTCACTGCCTGTTCCATCTAAGATTACATATCCCTTGTCCGTAATTTTTTTCACAATTGATCGATATGTCCTGTCAGACTGATAACCGCCTGAATAATTGTTGATTATGGTCTGTATTGACTTTATAATTTCTTCTCTAAAATCCATGATGAATTTCACCTCATAATTAACTGCTTAATTCAATAAGCTTATCATTCAAGGCTTTAACGGCAGCAGCACTGGCGGCTATATTTGAGGAGGTGCTTGTCAGGCTGTCGGTTATTCCGTTTATTGCACTTAATTTAGTCTCAGCATTGCTTCCATCATCAAATTCCACATCAACGGCTTTTCTCCAGAATGATGTTCTCTGCCATTGCCTGGTGGCTTCGTCAATTAATTTTCTGAATTTTCTGCCTGTTACAATTTGTTCATTAATTGCCATATTCATTTTGCTCCTTTAAGTTTTTATTAACATTGCTTCAGACATATTACCGCACCCATATTACAGAGTGCGATAGTGTGAAAAATACATCTAAGGCAGTAAAAAACACTGCCTAAGATATATTAAATTTCACACAGGAAAAACGCAAAAGACAGCGTTTTTCATTTCTGTTTGAGCCGCCGAAGGCGGCATGGGGGATAATATGTCTGAAAAAAGATACGCAAGACTCATCTGATTCTGCTTTGCTGGTCGGCATAATTATGAAAGCCTCTGAATTTCGCATCTAATGCGTTACCTACTTCACGCATAACTTCCCGGCTTGTGACACCGGGACAGGTTATATGTATGTCGCCCACATTGATACCGGGCTGAATATTCCTGTTATTCGTGACAACATTCGTGGTGCTCAATTGATTAATCATCTGTTCCATCTGTCTTTGATGCTCAAGCATTGCATTACCCGCAAGATAGTCTAAATTACCACTCATTTTCTGTAATAATGGCTCAAAAGCTTTTTGCAGCTCCCAGCCCCGGTCGCCCGGTTGAAGAGGGCGCAATGTATGACCTTCCGGGGTAATAATTGTCCCGTCTGAATACTCTGCCGTACCATTGGCATATGTTTTCCCCCGGGTATGAGGTTTGTTACTCATAATCTTCTTAGTCTGTTCTTCATTATAAATAACGGTTCCTTTCGGAAGATCGCTCATAACAGGCTGTGTGGTCAATTCTGTTGTGCCGTCAGGATACACCGTCAGCTCAGGCTGACCGTATTCGCTTCGTAACGCATTCTTTTCATTCCGTTTTAATCCGGTATTGCCATTTGCAAATGCTTTACCCGTTGTACCTTCTGCGTAAGCTTTGCCCGTATTTTCACCGCCGGACGATTTATCACCCATTGCAGCATAGCTGATGGTAACCGTCTTTTCAATATCCATATCAGCGGCTTCGTTAAACGCAATCATCTCTGCCGTAGCTGATTGGATGGCAGGTATCACTTCATTTGTGAGCTTGTCCGTATGTTGGTCAAAGGATGCCATGGCGGTATCCGTTTCGCTTTTAATGGCACTTTCCAATGAAGAGCCCGTACCCGTGGATGGAGCAGAAGTGCCCTCGGGAGCATTCGGGGAATCGGCATTATCAGATACATTTCCGATACCTATCGCATTGGCAGCTTCGCTCAAAGCATCCGTCATACCGCTTACGGAATCACTGACACCCTGGAACTGGTCTTGCAGGGGAGATAAATCCACACCGTACAATGATGCAATCTGCTCTGTCATATTACTGATATAGCCCTGACTCTCCATATCAATATCTGCAAGTGTACTAATATAGCTGTTTTTCCACTGTTCAAGTAAATCACCATCATTGCCTGTCAGAATTTTGGTAATTGCATCAGCG
>CAMWKN010000015.1 GCA_947174825.1 uncultured Clostridium sp. | reverse complement strand
CCACTTTGGTATCCCACATAGAAAACCCTTCATGATGCTTTGCGGTAATCACAATATATTTCATCCCGGCTTTTTTTGCATACTTGACAATCTCATTTGCATTAAAAGCGCTTGGATTAAATTTTGCAGCTATCTCCGTCTGATACTTCTGCTTGGAAATCTGTTGTTCACTCATAGCCCACTCTCCCTGTCCATAATAGGAATAAGCGCCAAAGTGAATAAACATGCCAAACTTATCCTGAGCCCACCACTTCATATTCGCAGGCACACTATATGCCTGGACTGTCTGCGCCGACGGTCCTGTTACAGAAGTAATGACCATGGCTACTGCCATCATAAGTACTACTATTCTTTTCGTTACTTTCATTAACTGCTATCTCCCCTTTCTTAACTGTAGCTAACAGGAATCCTGATGCAATCGCAGCACTTCCTCCACTTCCTCGCTGATATCAAAAAATGCAGACAAAACAGAAGCATCAAACTGTGTTCCACTACATTCCAACATAATGTCAAATGCCTTGCTGGCTGAAAATGCATCTTTATATATTCGCTTGCTGGTTAAGGCATCAAACACATCCACTACTGCCATAATCCGGGCACACAAAGGAATTTCCTCCCCTGCCAGCTGGCAGGGATAGCCTGTTCCATCCCATTTTTCATGATGATACAATGCCATATCATGCATCATTTGCAAATAATCATAATCTTCAATATTCGTTAAGGTGGAGTTGATAATCTTACCACCCTCCACCGTATGCAGCTTGATTTTTTCAAACTCCTCATCACTGAGCCTGCCTGGCTTATTCAAAATCGTATCAGAAATCTTGATCTTACCAATATCATGCAACGGCGCTGCCTTACACATCAACTCCTGCTGTCGTTCGTCCAACTGATCCCGAAACTTTGGCATAGTTGCCATATGATGAACTAACACTTCCATATAGGCACTGGTCCGCTTGATATGCTGACCGGTAAACATATCTCTGGATTCCACCAGATCAGCAAAACTAATAATGATGCTATTTTGAATATCTTTTAGTTTCTGATTGGAAATTTGTAGCCGCATCCGTTGCACATGCATACTAATAGAATTATCAATGTTCATTAAAAAACGGTGGATACGCTTTGTACCCAATGCAAAAGAACGAACTGACTCCATTTTTGCAAATGCTGCCAGATACCCATAGATGTGATTCTGATTGTGGATACTTGCCACAATAAGGGGAAAATCCCCCTCTAAAAAGGCATCCCACTCCGGTATCAACTCTCCTGTCTGAAACTGAATTTCCTGCGCAGAATCTTCATTCCTAAAATATCGCACTGCATCCATTCTTGGAGCAAAAGGATCCTCCTTGGTGTGTACCACCGGATATTTTTCATGAAAATCTTCATTCAGACAAAAATAAGCATCCGTTGGGATATAATTCTTAATCAGTTTTCGGATTTCCATTACGTCACTAGTATTATTTAACCATGCTGTCATGTTGTTCATAGAACGCAAATACTGGTTGTCATCCTCCCCTATCGCATATAAAAAGCTAAAATCTTCACTGATCGTATCCAAAGACGGCTCTTTGCATCCGCAAGAACCTGCTGGAGTAAATGAGTATGGAAAGATAAAACGACTATGCCAACCAGACCTTGCTTGACCGGCTACTGACTGGAGAGCATTACGATATCCTTCCTCCAACACCTCATAGGTATACCTGGCAAAAGAATCCAGATCTCTTCTACAAGTACTGATCCGCGGATAGTTATACCTCTCCTGCATACTGCCGTCAAAGCCTGTTACCACAATATCTTCCGGCACACGGATCCCATGCTCCCGAAACACCTTGCACGCTGTCACTGCCATCGTATCATTGATGCAAACAATGGCTTCCGGCAAATTTCCCTCTGAGATCCAGCGTTTTACCACTGCCTCTGTGGGAATATCATAAAAATCTCCATAATCCAAACCAACTTCTTCATCAAAAGGAATGTTATATTCTGCCAGAGTATCCTTAAAAATCTGAATCCTTTTCTCTGAAATATCATTTCCTCGAAATCCTGCAATACAATTAATCCTTTGAAATCCATGCTCCTTGATCAAATGAATAATCAACTCCCGAAAGGCTGCTTCTTCATCAAAATCCAAGGAAATCGTCCCCAGCCATGGTTTCTCACTCTCCACCATAATGACTGGTTTGGGATGTTCCATGGCAGCGTTAACCACCCGCTGTAAAATCTCTATATCATAAATTTTACGTGGATAAATAATCACTGCATCCAGATAATCAAAATTTAAAAGGTGAAACACTCCTGCCTCGCCCTGATCAAAGGAACTCTGTTCAAATAAATCAGTACAAGTATTAAAAACGACTAATTTCCATCCGTGCTGATTTAAATACTGGTTCAGCGGATAAATCATTTGAATAATATCATCATTGTGTATCTCAGAAATACATAATGCTGCAATTTTAAACCCCTTTTTCATATTTTATCTCCTATTCGATCACAGACCGAATTGCTGCTAATAATTCCTCATAATCTTCATATGCTGGCAGCTCTGGATAATCCGCCTTGATCTGATCCGTACTCTTAAATAAAAATCCCGCCTTACTTGCCTGAATCATTCCCAAATCGTTATGGCTGTCCCCACTGGCAATGGTGTCATATCCAATGGACTGCAATGCCTTAACCGTCGTATATTTGGAATTCTCCACACGCATCTTAAATCCTGTGATCTCCCCGTCTGGTGCTACCTCCAGAGAATTACAGAAAATCGTTGGCCATCCGAGCTTCTCCATCAATGGTTTGGCGAACTGTGTAAAGGTATCACTGATAATGATAACCTGCGTCATCGTACGGAGCTGATCCAAAAACTCTCTGGCTCCCGGCAACGGATCAATGGTCTTTATCGTATCCTGAATTTCCTTCAATCCCAAGCCATGCTCCTTTAATATTCCAATCCGATAATTCATCAGTTTATCATAATCCGGCTCATCTCTGGTGGTTCGCTTCAATTCCGGAATACCAGTTACCTCTGCAAAGGCAATCCAGATCTCTGGCACTAATACACCCTCCAAATCCAAGCATACAATTTCCATAATTTACCTCATTTCTGCATCAGTATCTAAGCTGATGACTTTGTTATACATATTGCAATGTTTTGTTCTGTCGTGAAAATATAGGTAATTACAGTATATCACAATTTTCAACTACTAACCAGATCTAATCTATTTTTTTCATCATTTGGCAGATCGACATTTGACAAATAGCAAGAAATAGTTTAAAATTATAAAGGAAAGGTGCAACTGTAACAGACGGTTTTGCCTTGGTTGATAGTTACTTAAAAAAGCAACCTATACCTTGGGCGGGCGGTTGCTTTTTTGTTTTCTATCTTTTACAATGTCATATACCAATCGCACTAATGATATCACAGTACGAATTATGGTGGTAATGACATTAACAATATCCAACAATACTTGCCATCCTCTCGTAATACTTTCCTCATAGGCATCACCTCCGAAATGCAAGGAAGCCTGTATGTACTCATACATTTGAAAGGCAAAACCGCCACCTATTGTTACAGTAGCACCCAAAAGCATTGTATCACATGTTTTATCACAACACAACAAATGCTAATGCAGAAATGAGGTAAACTATGAAATTTTTAATCCCGGATTGGAAATCTTTTGGAAAAGAAGATATTCAGGATGCCCTGGAAACCCTGGGACATCAGATTATATACTATACACCGGAACCAAAAAGCTATCGTCGGGATCCCAAGTTCCGTTCCGAATGCAGACGTTTTATTAAGGAACAACAAATTGACATTATTTTTTCTTCCAATTATTTTCCTATTTTATCTACCATATGCCATGAATTAAAAATCCCTTATCTAAGCTGGTGCTATGATAATCCTCTGGTATTACTGTATTCTGACACCATCTTTCACAGCTGTAACCATATTTTTTTGTTTGACAGTCAGATGGTAATGGATCTACATAATCTGGGAGTGAAACAAGCCTATTACCTTCCGATGGCAGTGAATCCAAAACGGTTAGCATCCCTGTCGGCAACGGAACAACAGAAAAAAATATTGGACGCTGATGTCTCTTTTGTAGGTGCTCTATATAACGAAAAACATAACCTTTATGACCGCTTTGAACAATTGGATCCGTATACAAAGGGATATCTGGAAGGTGTTATGCAGGCGCAAAGACAGATATATGGATACAATTTTTTGGAACAGACTCTGACACCTGAAATACTGGAACAACTGACCAAAACTGTTCCTTTACAGCCAAATAAAGATGGGCACGAAACCCTTGCCTATTTGTATGCTAATTATTTCCTATGCCGAAAAATTACGCAAATGGATCGTCAGGAGGTTTTCCATCGCTTAGACAAACATCATGAAATACAAACGAAGCTATATACCCACAATCCCACTCCACAGTATGGACATGTACAAAATATGGGAACGATACATTATCAGAACGAAATGCCTCTGGTCTTCCGCCACAGCCGCATCAATCTCAATATTACCCTTCGCAGCATTGCAAATGGTATCTCGCTACGAGCCATGGATATCATGGGGGCTGGCGGCTTTCTGCTGACGAATCATCAGAATGATTTCGATCTACACTTTACAGAAGGCAGAGATTATGTCCGTTATGACAATCTGGACGACATGATGGACAAAATCAATTACTACCTCAAACAAGAAAAAGAACGTCAGGAAATGGCAGAAAATGGCAGAAAATTAGTGCATGCAGAACATACTTATTTACAGCGATTGGAAGAAATGCTGTCTATCCTGTAAAATCTCACCTCGAAATCATCTGTTATAAGCAGGTTCCATTGCTTTCAACAGAAACAGGATTCTTCCAAGTCATAAAAAAAATATAAGCCAAGTATAATCGGATTCAACAGAAACTAGAACAATCCCCTCATAAAGGAGACTTCCACATGAATACAGACCAAAACCATGACAAAATCAGTTTTATCATCTGCACCAACCAACCAGATTATCTGGACGAGTGCAAGCGTTACATACAAGAGCTAATCATCCCCCACGGATATTCTATAGAAGTTATTCCCATAACCGGCGCCTCCTCTATGACGGCTGGATACAATCAGGGAATGTATCAGACAGATGCCAAATATAAGGTCTATCTCCATCAGGATGTTTTTATTTTGAATCGGAATTTTATCTCTGAAACTTTGGAAATTTTTCAACATAATGATAAAATTGGCATGATTGGCATGGTGGGTACCAAACGCCTGCCAGATAATGCCTGTATGTGGACAACTCCCATGCGTACCGGCGCACTGCGCTCCTGTGTACTGAGCACGGTGGATGATTATTTTAACCTACCGGTCAGCCCCAGCAAAGGCTTCGCCCCTGTTCAGGCAGTGGATGGTCTGCTCATAATGACACAATATGATATTCCATGGCGAGAAGATCTGGATCTGGGATGGGATTTCTATGATGTCAGCCAGTCTCTGGAATTTGCCAGACAAGGCTACCGGATTGTAGTACCTTACCAGGCTACCCCCTGGGTATTACACGATAACGGATTTCTGCATCTGGGTGGATATCATACCGCACGAAAAAAATTCCTACTGGAGTATTTTCCAGAGTATGAAGAAGAAATCAACTCCTGTGACCAGGCTGCCAATCAGGCAGCAAAGCATCAGGAACAGTTGGCAAAATCCGACGAAATCATCCAACAGGTTCTACATCTCCTGGCACAGGCAAATGCAACATATGACAACACTACACGGAAAAATCCAGCACAGGCAAATGCAACACCAACAAACCAGGTGCAGGAAAAACAAACAGACCGGGCACAAATCTCCTCTGTACCAGCAAATTCCCTGTACACACAGGCAACCACCCTGCTACGATCTCATTTACATGAATTCCAGGAATGCGAAGACTACTGTCTCCTATGCCTCTTAGCAAATATTCATGAGGCAGAATGTGCCAAAAATGTTTCGAATCCAATATTATCGCGGATCCAAACGGATCTGTCCTGGATTCACACATTTTACCAGCAAATAAAATTCCATATATGGCAGTTGCAATACCCTTTTCCTGCCGATATACAATATAGTGCTAGAGAGTATTTACAGGGACAGTTATCGGACATTGCCCGACAATATCTGAGCAACTTGATAGCACCTGCATTGTGAATTTTTTGACATATCTACTATATATAATGACAGTTGATGTGCCAAAGGGATTTTTGATATCCTAATCAGTACCATAGTTTAATCAGATTATGATGAATGGAGGTTTTTATGAAACGAAAAAAACTAATAAAACAAAGTATAGCAAGTCTTTTATCGCTGTCACTGCTTTCGGCTGGGATATTTCTGCCTGCACCTCATGCCAGTGCAGCAAAAATCAAATTAAATAAGTCAAAACTCAATTTAGTTGTAGGAAAAACCTACAAACTAAAACTATCTAAAAAGAAGGGGAAAATCAAATGGACCTCCTCCAAAAAGAAGGTGGCGTCTGTTAATGCCAAGGGTGTTATAAAAGCTAAAAAAGTAGGAAAAGCTACTATTACTGCAGTAATGAAAGGTAAGAAATACAAATGTAAGGTAACTGTAAAGAAGGCAAAAAAGCGTCCAACAACTACCACCAAAACGAATGATCCATCCACACAAACCAAGACGCCATCTTCGACAAAGCCTACACCATCTCCGGTGCAACAGCCTATTATACCACCTACCCCTATCCCTGGCGATTCTTCTCCTACACCAGGGACAACTAACACAAAAGAACCAGCTGCAACACAAAAACCAGGCACTGGCGATGATCCTGGTTCCATACCGGAACTCAGTGAACTGGAACAAAAGATTACATTACAGGCAGAGTTATTGGCAAATCATCTATTAATCACTGCAACTAATACCAATGAGATCTGGGTAGATGATGTAGTAATTTATTATAACTATTATGATAGCTATATTGAAAATGAGGAAAAAGAGTTACTAGAAATTGCCGCTGGAAATGAACCTTTAGGTGCTATGATGCCCGGCGAGAAACGCTATATCTCGGTGGAACTAAGTGAATCTTTCACATCATTTGATCCGAAAGTATCCACAGTATATCCTGAAGCATCTGAAGCCAATGAAGACTATGCATACATGGATCTTAAGAGCGATGTTACTGTAACAGATACTATAGATACGGAAAATCAATTAGTATCGCTGAATATAGTAAATAACGGCAGATATTCCCTCAATGTTCCTTATGCTATATTATTCTATAATGAAAACAAGACTAAGCTAATAGATGCTTATGCAGATACGCTTAAAATAGACGCCAAAAGTGATTCTAATGAGATAATTAATCTTCCTGTTGATGCAAATGCAGAAGAAACTGTTGTCTTGTCAAATAACTACGAAATTGTTTATGGCGCATATACCACAGAGACCATTGACGAAACAACTCCTTATATCAATAATATTAAATTGACTCCGCAGAAAATCACGTCTTCATACACCGTGTTTGTGGATGTCACTAATAATAATAAGGAATGGTTGACATCGCTGGATCTGGAATATCATTTTTATGATAAGAACAATAATTTCCTTATTGATGGTGTTGCCATGCTTCAGACTATGAGTCCTGGTGAGACACAAACAGTACCGTTTAATCTGGATCCTAAGACCATCCAAGATCTTGATTTTAGCAATTCCTATGCAGAGATTAGCCTACAGCCAAATGACGGAAATATTTCCTATGGCACAACACAAAATATAAACTGTAGCACAGCGTACAACGCAGAAGAAGAATGTTTTGATATAACATTGCGTAGTACCTCTAGTCAAACTACAGAAGGCATCTATCTGGTAAAATTTTATGCAGACACTGCCAAAAAAGTGTTAATCGCTGCAGAATTGCGTGATTATTCGTTAGCATCCGGTGCATCTTATACGGAATCTGTGTACGGAGCAACTGTCAAAGATGAAAATGGTATTCTCATTGATGCAGTCACCTGTGACGCAACCATTCAGTCTAGACATACCGTTAAATAAACGTTTAGAAACAAAAGAAAAAAGCCGTCAGAATCTGATCATTAATTATTAGATTCTGACGGCTTGTTCTGTTTTCCTGACATATATTACACAGGACACTTAATATGCTTTGATCTGAATTCCATAATTATGAAATATATTTTCATAGTCCTTCTGTTTAGACTCCGGTACACTTATCTCTGACAAGCTGTCCATCCCCTCTAATAATTCCAACTTCACGACTGCCAGTTGTGCCGGCAAACGCAATGTCTGAATACCTGTACTATAAAATGCCTGATCTCCAATGCTTGTCACAGTATCCGGCAAAGAAATCTCCTTTAACTCCAAACAACTCCAAAATGCCCCGGCTCCAATGGCACTTACACTATCTGGTATGCTGATCGTCTTTAATGCAGTACAGTTAGTAAACATCCCCTCGCCAATAGTGGTGGCGCCTTCCTCAAAAGTACATTCTGTCAGCCCAGTGCAATCCATAAAAACTTCACTCCCCCAGCCAGTAACCGACTTTGGCAATTGCAGGGTCTGAAGTTCCTCATCGCCCTCAAATGCAGAATTCCCTACTGTCTCCAAAGCCTGTCCCCAGCTTATCGTCTTTAGTACGGAACAACTGGCAAAAGCACGTTCCCCAATGGATGTCAAGGCATCCTGAAAAACCACCTCATTCAAGGCAGCTGCCGCATAAAAAGCACTATTCTCAATAGTACGAATATTCTTGCCTAACTGTATCTTGACAATAGACTGATCGGATTCAAAGGCACTCTCCCCTATTGATGTTACCGGATACTCAGTGTCTTCATAGCGTATCGCATCCGGCAGAGTAACTTCCAGAAGCTCCACATCATAATAACTAATCAATTTGGCTTCTTTTGTTTCTTCCTCAATTGAGAACAAGAAACCATCGCCACCAATGGCACTATAATTGGAATCATAGGATACCTCGATTACTGATTTGGAAAAATCATGGCTGTTATCCTCCACTTCTGATGAATCATTATTTCCACCCCGCTTACTACAACCCACACATAAACACAGGGTACAAAGTACGAATACCAGCATGTTTCTATAACAACTTGATATTTTCACAATTTTACCTCCTTACTGCCTCTCATAATTTAACTTATCGGAAATTGCAACGCAACTTTCGACCCTAACATCATGGTATTATAACAGGAAAAGGGTTGCCTATGCAACCCTTTTCCAATCAATCATCCTATTGGATGATAAATCATTTCATTACATTGATGCCATTCGCATTTATTACTCAGCTGGCGCTTCTGTTGGCGCTACTGTTGGATCTGGCTCTGGTACTACATCTGCTGGATATGCAACCGTTCCTATACCAACGAATGGTGATGCCCATGTAGCTGTCTTTGCATTACCAACTTTGGTAACAAAGATCTGCGCCTTATCACAGTTCTTAATGGTAACTTCCTTAGCTGTTACAGTCTCACCCTTTACAGTAGCTGCACCTACAGCAACAGCTCCTTTTACACCAATAGCTGGAGCAGCACCATCTGCAGCTTTGTTCACATATACCTGATAAGCATCTGTAGAGTTATTGGTAATCTTAATACCAGTTGTTGATGTCACACCAGTCTTCTTATTAGTTGTTGTCACATATTCTACTGTAATTGCCTTGCTTGCTTCTGTTCCAACATATGCAAATTTAATATCGCCCTTTACCTTCTTGTCAGCCGTAAAGTCAGCAACTGCGCTATCTGTATTACCCCAAGCAAGTTGCTCAACTGCACCGAAGCTTAATCTAGAAATCTTAGATGCAGGCTTACCAGCTTTAGTACCTTCTGCTGCTACTGCCTTAGTACGAACTTCAATAGTTCCTACCTTTGCAGCTACTGTTGCAGCGTCTAATGCTTCAGCCTTTGTGATGTCTTTCAAATCTGTCCATGTACCCAGAGCGGTATCACCTGCGCTGGTAATACGATACTCAGCTCCCTTTGGAACAGTAATCGTATTCTTTACATAGTTTGCTGCAACCTTAGGTCCATTGGCTAACTTCTTAACAGATACCTTAACCTCTTTTCCTGGGAAAGCTTTTGCAACATAGTATACTATTCCAGCTTCATCCGTAGCTGCTTTTTTAATCACAGCATCCTTTTCTCCTGCTGCTGCAATAGCAGTATCAGCGTCTGCTGCAACACGGAATGTTAAAGCTGCTCCCTTGTACACATAGCTCTCTAATGCTGCTGCAGTATATTCAGCCCATGAACCATATTTGTTCTTGAACTCAACCTTACCAGTAACTGCTACTGGCGCTTTGCTGTCAGTAACATCCTGAACAGCAACTGTGTTTGCTGCTGCATCATAAACAGCTTTCACTTTTGTGTTGACTGCTGGAATCTTGATGGTCATTTCCTCACCAGTATCTGTCTTAAGCTGTACATAATTGTCCTTGGTATTGCTTAAAGTTGACAGATCAATCGTAACTTTTTTACCATCATGCCACTCCCATGCAGCATCTGCTGCTGGTTTGATGATACCAGTCTTAGCATTAACACTTGCAACAGAAAATCCTACTTCCTTGCAATCAGAACCTTCCACTGTTAATGTCTGATTAACCGCATCAACCTTTACTGTGCTGGTTGTAAGATCTGCTGCTGAAGCACTTGCTGATCCTGCAACGGATACAACAGCTGCTGTAGCCAAAACCATCGCTCCTGTTAAAATTTTTCTCATCTCATTACCTCCTTGTTATGAAACTACATAGTTTTCTGAATATGTAAGTCCAAGTCATATGGGGGATATCGTTCCTGTTATCCAACAAACTTGCACATACATGATCTGCAATCATTGTATCACAGAATTTTCCATATTACAACCCATGATGTGAAAACAGATCCATCTTAGCATCATGGATTTACATGTGGACATACAACTCACATTGCATGGATACTACATCTCCAGAAACTATGATGTTATTAGCGGGATTCCCCGCCACTTCTTTTTACAATCTCTATATCGGATGTTTTTCTGGATTACTTTAACAAAATTACCACTTTTTTTATTTTTTTCAGTCAGTCTTCCCAGATCAGCTGTATTGCTATATTATCAGATCAGCCTAGCCTGGATGAATTACTGCTTATCACTTTTCTGAGTCATTTTCTTTTGCCACTTTTCCAAAAAAGCGAGATTTTTCTTTTCATATTTATTAAAAAAATAGTCGTCGCCAAATTCGTTCCATTCCGCTTCCGTATAGG
>CAMWKN010000014.1 GCA_947174825.1 uncultured Clostridium sp. | reverse complement strand
ATCAAATTGTGTGGGGCAGTAACCAAAGCAGGCGCTGATTATATTAAGACTTCCACTGGATTTTCTACTGGGGGTGCCACTTTTGAAGATGTGGCATTGTTGCAGAAACATGTGGGAGATCAGGTTAAGGTCAAAGCAGCAGGTGGTATTTCCACATTGGAAGATGCGGAGCGCTTTATCCGACTGGGAGCCAGTCGTCTGGGCACCAGCAGGCTGATCCAATTATTAAACGAGCAGTCCGAATAGCATTAGATACCCATATAAGTGGCAGATGCCTTTGGATAAATTGGTATGATTTGATACAAGGGCATGACTTGACACCAAAAAGAATAATGTATACACTAGTACAAGTTAACATAGGAAAGGAAGCGGAAGCTGAAATGAATTATAAGGTAGCAGTGATTCCGGGCGATGGAATTGGACCGGAGATTGTAAGGGAAGCAAGAAAAGTATTGGATAAAATCGGACAGAAATATGGACATACTTTTGACTATCAGGAGTTATTGATGGGAGGATGTTCCATTGATGCTTATGGAGAACCACTGACAGATGAGACACTGGCAGCGGCAAAGGCAAGCGATTCCGTATTGCTGGGAGCCGTTGGTGGAAACGTAGGTCAGTCCAACTGGTATCAGCTTCCACCGGATAAGAGACCGGAAGCTGGGCTTTTGAAGATTCGGAAAGGTTTGGAATTATATGCCAATATCCGTCCGGCAATTCTGTTTGATGAACTATCCGGGGCATGCCCTTTAAAAGAAGAATTGACCGAGGGTGGTTTTGATTTCGTTGTGATGCGGGAGCTGACAGGAGGACTGTATTTTGGCGAGCGCAAGACTATTACCGAAAATGGGGTACAGAAGGCGATTGATACCCTGACCTATGATGAAAATGAGATTCGCCGTATTGCCAAGTGGGGCTTTGATGTGGCGATGAAGAGAAATAAACGAGTCTGTAGTGTAGACAAGGCAAATGTGTTGGATTCTTCCAGACTATGGAGACAGGTCGTGGAAGAGGTGGCAAAGGAGTATCCGGAAGTTACCTTATCCCATATGTTAGTGGATAATTGTGCGATGCAGTTAGTCCGTGATCCGAAGCAGTTTGATGTGATTTTGACGGAGAATATGTTTGGAGATATCTTGTCCGATGAGGCAAGTATGGTAACGGGATCTATTGGTATGTTATCCTCTGCCAGTTTAGGAGCTACCAAGTTAGGGCTTTATGAGCCGAGTCATGGTTCTGCACCGGATATTGCCGGGCAGGATAAGGCAAATCCGATTGCGACCATTTTATCGGCAGCTATGATGTTACGGTATTCTTTTGATCTGGAACAGGAAGCGGATGATATTGAAAATGCCGTGAAACAGGTGTTGAAGGATGGCTACCGTACTGTGGATATTATGGATGAGGGCAAGACACAGGTCGGTACGGTTCAGATGGGAGATCTGATCGTAGAAAGGATTTAGTGATGGAAAGTATTATTATTAATTTGTTTCTGTTCGTGGTGAAAGCTACCATATTGTATGTTATTATATGGGATGCGGTAAAGAATGGTATTATTTCTGCACAGAAATATATGAAGGAAACAGGTCAGGATAATATGACATCCTCGGAAGTATTTCGTAAATGGAAATCCGGTAAAAAGGGAAATGATAAATTAGAGGACAGATAGACACAGAATAGGAGGTTTTATCATGAAAAGTGATGCAGTAAAGAAAGGTGTGGCTACCGCACCACAGAGATCCCTGTTTAACGCATTGGGATTGACAGAGGAAGAGTTAGAGAGGCCGTTGGTTGGTATCGTTAGTTCTTATAATGAGATCGTACCAGGTCATATGAATATTGATAAAATTGTGGAAGCCGTCAAGACAGGAGTTGCTATGGCAGGGGGAACACCAATTGTATTTCCGGCAATTGCAGTCTGCGATGGTATTGCCATGGGACATGTGGGAATGAAGTATTCTTTGGTTACTCGTGACTTAATCGCTGATTCTACGGAGTGTATGGCAACTGCTCATCAGTTTGATGCGTTGGTTATGGTGCCAAACTGTGATAAAAATGTACCAGGACTGTTAATGGCAGCAGCCAGACTGAATGTACCAACTGTCTTTGTCAGTGGTGGACCAATGTTAGCCGGTCATGTACAGGGAAACAAGACCAGTCTGTCTTCTATGTTTGAGGCGGTAGGTGCCTATTCCGCAGGTAAGATGGATGAGGAAGGTGTGGAGGATTATGTCTGCAATGCCTGTCCGACTTGTGGTTCCTGCTCTGGTATGTATACCGCTAACAGCATGAACTGTCTGACAGAAGCAATTGGTATGGGCTTACAGGGCAATGGTACGATCCCGGCAGTGTATTCCCAGAGACTGAAACTGGCAAAACATGCTGGTATGAAAGTAATGGAATTGTTAGAGAAAAATATCCGTCCACGTGATATTATGACCCAGAAGGCATTTGAAAATGCTTTAACGGTGGATATGGCGTTGGGATGTTCTACCAATACTATGCTCCATTTGCCAGCGATTGCACATGAGGCAGGTGTGGAGATTAATCTGGATATCGCCAATGAAATCAGTGAGAGAACACCGAACCTGTGCCATCTGGCACCGGCAGGTCATCATTATATGGAAGAATTAAATGAGGCAGGCGGAATCTATGCAGTAATGAAGGAATTGCAGGATAAGGGACTGCTGCACACGGATCTGATTACAGCAACCGGTAAGACGGTGGCAGAAAATATCAAGGATGCGAAAAACCGTAATCCGGAAATTATCCGTCCACTGGATAATCCTTATAGCGAAAAAGGTGGTATTGCGGTACTGCGTGGTAATATTGCACCAGACAGCTGTGTTGTCAAGCGTTCTGCAGTGGTACCGGAAATGTTAGTCCATGAAGGTCCGGCAAGAGTCTTTGACTGTGAGGAAGATGCCATTGAAGCCATTCGTGGTGGCAAGATCGTAGAAGGTGATGTAGTCGTCATCCGTTATGAGGGACCGAAGGGTGGTCCTGGTATGCGTGAAATGTTAAATCCGACTTCTGCCATAGCCGGTATGGGTCTGGGTGCCAGTGTGGCATTGATTACGGATGGACGTTTCTCAGGAGCTTCCAGAGGAGCTTCTATCGGGCATGTATCTCCAGAGGCGGCAGCAGGTGGTCCGATTGCATTGATTGAAGAGGGAGATATCATCTCCATAGATATTCCGGCAAATACCATTAATGTCAAAGTTTCTGACGAGGTATTGGCAGAGCGTAAGGCAAAATGGCAGCCAAGAGAGCCAAAGATCAAAACTGGTTATCTGGCACGTTATGCCAAGATGGTAACCTCTGCAGACAAGGGAGCGATCTTAGAAATAAACTGAAAAATGAATAGCAGAGCAAAGGAGACGTGAGAATATGCAGTTGACAGGTTCTGAAATCGTAATAGAGTGTTTAAAAGAACAGGGTGTTGACACCGTATTTGGTTATCCGGGCGGTGCCATCCTCAATATATATGATGAATTATACCGTCACCAGAACGAAATCCGCCATATACTGACTTCCCATGAGCAGGGAGCAGCCCATGCAGCGGACGGTTATGCCCGTGCTACTGGAAAAGTTGGCGTGTGTATGGCGACCAGCGGACCGGGGGCAACCAATCTGGTAACCGGTATCGCCACTGCCTATATGGATTCCGTACCGATGGTGGCAATTACCTGTAATGTAGGAAAGGCATTGTTAGGAAAGGATTCTTTTCAGGAGATTGATATTGCCGGTGTGACAGTGCCGATTACGAAATACAGTTTTTTGGTAAAAGAGGTTGACGATCTGGCAGATACTCTGCGTCGTGCCTTTGTGATTGCCCAGACAGGACGTCCGGGACCAGTACTGGTGGATATTGCCAAGAATGCCACTGCGGATAAAACCGAGTACAGTCCGGTTACGCCGAAGATCATTGCCCGCTCTACGGAAAAGATTGATGAGGATATGATTGATCAGGCGATCAAGGTATTGCGCAAATCACAGAAGCCGATGATCTTTGTGGGCGGTGGTGCTGTAATTGCTGGAGCAGACAAAGAGTTGATGGAGTTTGTTAAAAAAGTAGATGCTCCGGTTGCTGATACATTAATGGGAAAAGGCGCTTTTTCGGGAGCGGATGATTACTATGTGGGCATGTTAGGTATGCATGGAACCAAGACCGCCAATTTAAGTGTATCCGAATGTGATACACTGGTAGTTATTGGATCTCGCTTTTCAGACCGTGTGGTAACAGGAGATTCGGAGCATTTTGCTAAGAATGCAACGATCATTCAGATTGATGTGGATGAGGCAGAGATTAATAAAAACGTTATTGTTGATATGAGCATTATTGGTGATATCAAGTCGGTATTGGATATTATCAATGCCCGGATGGAGCAGATGTATCACAAGGAGTGGATTGATAAGGTACTGGCACGGAAGGATGCCCTGCCAATGACCTATGACCAGTCTGGTTTGACCGGTCCCTATATTATGGAGCGGATCAACGAGATTACAGACGATGATACGGTGATTTGTACCGAGGTAGGACAGCATCAGATGTGGGCAGCCCAGTATTATAGCTATCTGAAACCGAGAACCTTGATTACTTCCGGTGGTCTGGGAACCATGGGATATGGTCTGGGGGCGTCCATTGGAGCCAAGACCGGATGTCCGGACAAGACGGTTATTAATATTGCCGGAGATGGCTGTTTCCGAATGAATATGAATGAATTAGCCACGGCAAGCAGGCATCAGATTCCGATTATTGAAATTATTTTCAATAATCATGTGTTGGGAATGGTACGTCAGTGGCAGACCTTATTCTATAACAAACGATATTCCCATACCGTACTAAATGATCAGGTGGATTATGTGAAACTGTCAGAGGCTCTAGGAGCAGAAGCATACCGTGTTACTTCCAAAGAGGAATTTGAGCCAGTATTGCGTAAGGCTTTGGCGGCAGAGGGACCTGTTGTTATTGAATGTGTCATCGAGAGTGACGATAAGGTATTCCCGATGGTTGCACCAGGTACGGATATTGAAGAGTGTTTTGACGAAAAGGATTTGAAAGAAAGAGAATAAGACTTGAAGTTTCACTAACGCATAATACTTATTATGCGAAGTGAAACTAAGTCAAGTCTGGAAGTTTCACTAACGCATAACGATCATTATGCGAAGCGAAACTAAGTCAACAAGAGGTTACTTTCGTAACTCTTGAATATTGATAATATGTTGTGAGCATGGGTTAGGCGAGATGATTACATATCCCCTCTGACCCCTTAAACCAAGGTTGCAGAATAATCTGACAACCGATACATGAAGGAGGCAGAAACAAGATGAGCAGAGTGTATAATTTTTCAGCAGGTCCGGCAGTGTTGCCGGAAGAGGTACTGCAGGAGGCAGCAGATGAGATGTTGGATTACCAGGGAAGCGGCATGTCCGTTATGGAGATGAGCCACCGTTCCAAAGTATATGATAACATTATCAAGACTGCAGAACAGGATCTGAGGGATCTGATGAATATTCCGGATAACTACAAGGTACTGTTTTTGCAGGGTGGAGCGTCACAGCAGTTTGCCATGATTCCAATGAATCTGATGAAAAACGGTGTAGCGGATTACATTGTGACAGGTCAGTGGGCAAAGAAGGCATGGCAGGAGGCTTCCAAGTATGGTAAGGCTAACAAGATTGCTTCTTCTGAGGACAAAACATTTTCCTACATCCCGGATTGTTCCGATTTACCGATTTCCGAGGACGCTGATTATGTATACATCTGTGAGAATAATACAATTTATGGTACCAAGTATCCAGAATTGCCAAATACCAAGGGGAAAATCTTGGTGGCAGATGTCTCCTCCTGCTTTTTATCAGAGCCGGTAGATGTGACGAAGTATGGTGTGATTTATGGCGGTGTCCAGAAGAATATTGGTCCGGCAGGTGTGGTTATCGTGATTATCCGAGAAGATCTGATTACAGAAGATGTTCTGGAAGGAACGCCGACTATGTTACAGTATAAGACCCATGCAGATGCGGATTCTCTGTATAATACCCCTCCAGCATATGGTATTTATATCTGTGGCAAGGTATTCCAGTGGATCAAAAAGATGGGCGGCTTAGATGCTATGAAGAAACACAATGAAGCCAAAGCAAAGGTATTGTATGATTTCCTGGATCAGAGCAAGATGTTCCAGGGAACTGTGGAGCCGGCTTCCCGCTCTCTGATGAATGTGCCATTTGTTACAGGAAACGATGATCTGGATGCGAAGTTTGTGAAGGAAGCCGCAGAGGCTGGATTTGTCAACTTGAAAGGACATCGTACGGTAGGTGGTATGAGAGCCAGCATCTACAATGCTATGCCAATTGAGGGCGTGGAAAAATTAGTGGCATTTATGAAGAAATTCGAGGAGGAAAACGCATAATGGTAAAGTATACATGCTTAAATCCAATCGCAGGGATTGGACTGGATAATTTTACAGAGGACTATGTACAGACAGAGGATATGGCAGAAGCAGAGGCAGTGCTGGTGCGCAGTGCATCCATGCATGATATGGAATTCTCTGAGAATCTGTGTGCCATTGCCAGAGCCGGTGCCGGCGTGAATAATATTCCATTGGATAAATGTGCAGAGCAGGGTATTGTGGTATTCAATACACCAGGTGCCAATGCCAATGGTGTCAAGGAACTGCTGATTGCCGGTATGCTTTTGGCTGCCCGTGATATTGTAGGTGGTATTCAGTGGGTACAGGATAATAAAGATGATGAGAATATTGCCAAGTCCATGGAGAAGGCAAAGAAAGATTTTGCCGGTGGTGAATTAAAAGGCAAGAAGCTGGGTGTCATTGGTCTGGGTGCTATTGGTGTACTGGTGGCAAACGTGGCAAACCGTCTGGGTATGAAAGTATATGGTGTGGATCCATATCTGTCTGTGAAGAATGCTTTGACTTTGAACCGGGATGTTACTGTGGTGAAAACCTATGATGAGATCTATGAGATGTGTGATTACATTACCGTACATGTACCATATTTACCGGATACTGAGGGTATGATTAATGCAGAAGCTTTCAATAAAATGAAAGATGGAGTAGTGATCTTAAACTATGCCAGGGATCTGCTGGTAAATGATACTGATATGAAAGCAGCTCTGGAGTCTGGTAAGGTTCGCCGTTATGTTACTGATTTTCCGAATCCAGCAGTGTTACAGATGCCAAATGTAATAGCAACACCGCATCTGGGTGCATCCACTGCAGAGTCAGAGGATAACTGTGCGGTTATGGCAGTGGATGAAATTCGTGAATTTATGGAAAATGGAAATATCCGAAACTCTGTTAACTATCCAGCTTGTGATGCAGGCGTATGTGGTACGGCAGGACGTATTACGGTTGCACATAAGAATATGCCAAAAATGCTGACACAGTTTACCAATGTATTTTCATCAGAGGGAATTAATATTGACCATATGACCAATAAAAGCCGTGGAGACTATTCTTATGCGGTATTTGATATTGATTCTGCATCCAGTCAGGCATTGGCAGATAAATTATCTGCTATTGATGGAGTATTGAAAGTGCGTATTATTAAATAAGAATTCATATATTGTGTGGCCATAATTCTATTCTAGGTATTTGGCTTCGTATACATAGGGAACCAGTTAATAGATGTGTGTTATTGCATCAGCTGGTTCCTTTTTACTATATGGGAAACTCATAATTCTTGAATTAAATAGAAAAGATGCTTGTTTCGCAGAGAAAAATATGTGATAATAATAGAGACAGAAAAAAGGTATAATTTGACAGAATAGATGGAGGAAGATGGGATGAAAAAACGATTAATGGCAGTGATGTTAGTATGTCTTATGGTATTTTCACTGACAGCATGTGGGGAAAAGAAAACAGATTCTTCTGGAAATAGGAGTGATAGTCAGGCGTCCAGCCAGGCAGAACAAACCGATTCTCCAGAAACGAAAAATCAGGTGGTATTAAAGATTGGTTTTTCTACCGATGAATCTGATCCACGGGTGCAGTCTGCGGCTCTATTCAAGGAGCAGGTAGAAGAACAAACACAAGGCAGGATTCAGGTAGAACTTCATGCGAATGGAGAACTAGGTTCGGATGCAGAATTAATTCAAGGTGTTATTTCCAGTACAGTGGATATGACGGTATCCAGTGCTGGCAATTTTGCCAGTTATGATCATAATGTGGGAGTGTCAGCATTTCCATTTCTTTTTTCGGACTATGAACAGGCATGGAACTTCATTGATGGAAAAAAACAGCAGGAGATTGAAAAGGAGTTAGAGGAGCATAACATTAAAGTATTGGCTCATTTTGATAATGGTTTCCGTTGTGTGACTACATCGAAAAAAGCTGGACCGGTTCAGTCTGTGGCAGATATGAAGGGATTAAAGATTCGCACACCGGAAAACCAGATTGTGATGGAAACATTATCTGCTTTAGGTGCAGAGCCCTCTGTTCTGGAATTTACCAAATTATATGACGCTTTGAAAAATGAGGAGTATGATGCACAGGAAAATCCGATTCCTGTCATTTATAACCATAAATTATATAAGGTACAGGAAAATCTGGCAATTACGAACCACAGTTATGATGCCATGCTTTTTGTAGTCCGTCATGATTTATGGCAAGAATTATCCAGAGAGGATCAGTTGGTTTTGCAGGCATCTGCCATTGAAGCCCAACTGCACAATCGACAGCTGATACAGAAGCAGACGCAGGAATATATCGGGAAGCTGCAAAAGAAAGGAATGAATATTACCTATCCTGATTTGGAGGAATTTAAGAAGGCGACGGAAAAGGTTTATGATCATTTTAGCTCCTCCTATGGAAAAGAATTAATGGAGTCATTAAAAAATGAATAGGGATAGATACAATTATGGATTATCAGGAGGCACTTCATTATATAACCACACTACAAAAGAATAAGGGAAGTGAGTATTCGTTAGAACCAGTACGGAGACTGTGTGAATTGGCAGGAAATCCGGATCGGGAGCTTTCGATCATACATATTGCAGGAACCAATGGAAAAGGATCTATTGGTTCCTATTTGAGTAATATTCTAGCATTGTCTGGCTATACTGTGGGGCGCTATGTGTCTCCAACGCTGTTGGAGTATCGGGAGAGGATACAGAGAATTCGTCCACAAGCATCTGAGCCAAAGGAAAATTTCACATGGAATGAAGAACAGGTCAAAGAGATCATAACAGAATATATCTCAGAGCAGGAGACAGCAGAGATATTGACTTATTTAAAGAATTTAGCAGAACAGATGGAGATACAGGAAAAGATGTCGCCCACGGCTTTTGAAATCGAAACAGTTATGGCTTTGATGGCAATGAAAAAATGGAAAGTAGACGTGGCAATCATCGAATGTGGTATGGGTGGAAGAATGGATGCGACAAATATTATTACAGCACCGATACTATGTCTTTTTTCTCATATTAGCCTGGACCATACTGCTTTTCTGGGTGGAACGGTAGAAGAGATTGCGGAAGAAAAGGCAGGAATACTGAAATCTGGCAGTGTGGCTGTGTCCGTGAAACAGGACAGATCTGCGGATGCTATATTGCAGCATGTTTGTCGGAAACTGGAAATTCCATTGTATGTTGCTGATGTACAGAAAGTGGGACAGATACAATACGATATGGAAAAGACAAGCTTTTGTTATCAGGGAGTCCAATTTTACATTCACCAACAGGGAATTTATCAGATTGAAAATGCACTTACGGCAATAGAAGCAGCAAAGGTATTGCGAAAAATTGGATATCGGAGTATTCAGGATATCACCATACGGAATGGGATTGATGCAAGCCGGGTGAAGGGCAGGTTTGAATGTGTCAGTGAATCTCCCTATGTGATGGTGGATGGGGCACATAATCCCCAGGCGGCAATGGAACTGAGACGATCTCTGGAAACATATTTTCCGGGAGGTTATTTTAGTTATATTTTTGGTGTGTTTCGGGATAAGGATTATATGCAGATGGCAGAGGAAATGTTACCCTTAGCCAGTCGGATTTATACTGTTAAGCCGCCCGGTGAGCGAGGTTTGGAGGCAGAGGCTTTGGCTGAGGCGATAAAAGTAGTTAATGACAGGCAGAAATCTCAGCAGACATGTGGACCTGGTAGAAAAATTCTGGATCCGGCTGTACAGACATGTGGATCCAGAGATAAAGTTGTGGATCTGGCAGTACAGGCATGTGGAACTGTAAGAGAGGCTTTGGATCTGGCAATACAGAAACCAGAACGGGTTGTGGTGTTTGGCTCTTTATCCTTTCTGCATGAGGTATATGAATATTTTGATGCAACTTAGATCAAATGATATCCTTTCAAGATTACAGAAAAGAGGTCAGAAATTGTAATGAATACAAAAACAGAAAATATGGATATGCTTCAGGGCAGCCTGACAGATAAAATTCTGAAGTTTGCCCTTCCCTTGGCGGCAACTGGGATTTTGCAGCAATTATTCAATGCAGCAGATGTAGCGGTTATTGGTCAGTATGCTGGAAAAAATGCCATGGCGGCAGTGGGAAGTAACAGTCCGGTTATCGGTTTGTTGGTGAATGCTTTTGTGGGGATTGCTCTGGGTGCTAATGTGGTGATTTCTCGTTTTACCGGACAGAAAAATAGTGATGGTGTCCGTAAAGCGGTACATACATCGGTAGTCTTTGCTGTACTCAGTGGTATTTTTCTGACAGTTTTGGGAGAATTAGCCGCTCCCTATTTACTTCGTTTATTATCGGTTCCAGATGATGTGTTTCCCTTATCCTTGTTGTATTTGAGGGTATATCTGCTGGGGCTTCCGGTGATTTTTCTGTATAATTTTGAATCGGCTATTTTCCGTAGTCAGGGGGATACCAGAACACCGCTGATTTGTCTGGTTATTTCGGGTGTGATTAATGTTGCGCTGAATTTATTCTTTGTCCGAGTGTTGAAAATGACAGTAGATGGTGTGGCTACTGCAACGGTAGTCTCCAATTTAATCAGTTCTGCCATGCTGTTTTATCTCTTATGCCATAGAAAGGATCATATTCGTTTACAGGTGGGAGAACTGCGGATTGATCGGCAGGTTTTGGCTGCTATGGTTCGGATCGGTTTACCAGCAGGATTGCAGGGCATGGTATTTTCGATTTCCAACCTCTGTATCCAGTCTGCTATTAATCGTCTGGGATCGGATGTGATGGCGGCATCTTCTGCTGCTTTTAACATTGAAATTTTTGCCTATTATGTAATTAATTCTTTTGGGCAGGCATGTACTACTTTTGTGGGGCAAAATTATGGAGCTGGCAATGTAGACC
>CAMWKN010000013.1 GCA_947174825.1 uncultured Clostridium sp. | reverse complement strand
GCCCCCAAATATCTACACACAATATCCGATAAATCATTCTCTCCCGATATTTTGTAATGAATGCCGCAATTCCTATAATCATGCTGATCTTAACAATCTCTGCAACCTGAATGGTCAATGGTCCTACCTTGAGCCATCGGGTGGCATTATGGGAAGATACTCCCAAGGGAGTGAGAAGTAAAAAGATAAAGGCAATTCCGATGATATAAATCGGTACGGCAACTTTACGAAGATAATTGTAATTTATGCCCCGCACAATAAACATGGCAACAAAACCAACTACTACAAAAACAGCCTGTCTTGTCACCAGATAAGATGGATCATTATTGTATTCCGGACTGAGGCTGCACCCATAGGCGGAGGCACTGTATATCATGATTAATCCATAGAGATTAAGCAGCACCAGACTGGCAACCACTTTAAAGTCTAAACGCTCCATCCCGTTAATAAAAGATGCAATGGATGATTTCATATTTGTCCATTCCCTTCCTGTCACACAAGAAACCGTCAATGAATTAACAATTTCTAAATCCGGTGGCACAGAACAAAATACCTGCACCACCGGATTTCACATTAGTCAACTACTGTAATTTTGGTGATTTTCGGCTGATTTTCAGCCAAAACCGTACCATTATCGTCCACCACCGGGGTGTCCTGGCAAATTTTATCAACAATCTCAATTCCCTTGGTTACTGTACCAAATGCTGCATATTCACCATCCAGATAATCCGCATCCTGATGCATAATAAAGAATTGGCTGCTGGCACTATTTGGATCCGCAGATCTCGCCATAGAAAGCACGCCTCTCTTATGGGAAAGTGAATTTTCCACCCCATTACTCCTAAATTCTCCTTTGATGTTCTTACCAGATCCTCCGGTACCATTTCCATCCGGATCACCACCCTGAATCATAAAACCACTGATGATACGGTGGAAAGTCAGTCCATCATAAAATTTAGATTTTGCCAGATTCATAAAATTCGTTACAGTAATCGGTGCAATATCCGCATCCAACTCTGCCTCTATTGTACCGTATTTTTCGATCTCTATCGTCACATGATGCTTTCCACTCAAAGTCTCTCCCTGCGCTGTACTGTCAGAAGCATTGTCAGCAGTCTGCTCTGGTTCCACCTCCTGTTTCTCCTGGCTTTGATCAGGAGTAGGGGTACTCTGACTTTCTGTACTTTGCCCGCCTGCATTTTGTCCATCTGACTTCTGAGAGTCTGTGCCACAGGCAGTAAAACATAAGAGCATTAAAGAAAAGATTGCTATACTAGATATTATTTTTTTCATCACTTCTTCTCCTAACTATTTGATTTTTAATTTGGTTTTGGCAGTTTTTCCTCCTACTGTTGCCTTGAGAGTGGCACTGCCCTTTTTAACACCTTTTACGGTTACTGTCAATTTAGAACCTGATAACTTAATAGACGAAATACTTGCTTTTTTACCCGTCAATTTAACTACTGGCTCATCCGTCGTTGCTTTTGATTTATTCTGGGCTGTAATCTGGAAAACAACTTTCGTTTTCTTTTTTCTCTTGACCTTGTAGGATTTCTTTGCCGCTTTCACTTTGCTTACTGCATTTCTGACAGTAACCTTAATGGATGCGGAACTGCTCCCAAATCGCAAGGTAACAGTGGTACTACTTCCAGCAACAGCCGTAGCCGGCACGGTAATGCGAACTTTTCCATTATCTTGCAGTGCCAGGGAAGCTATTCCTGTATTCCCTGAGGAAGCGGAAACCTGTGTGCCAGACGCAGCACTCCGCAACAAAGCAAACGTAATGGTACTGCTACCTCCTGCCGGAATAATAACGGAATTATTCTGTACTATAATCTTCTCTGCACCAGTGTATGTTGAATTTGAAACCAAGGCACCTGACGGACTTTGACTTGGAGTCGTTCCCGGGTTTGGTGACTCACCGGGATTCGGGGTCTTGTTGGGATTTGATGATCCACTTGGATCCGGCGTCTTGTTGGGATTTGATGATCCACTTGGATCCGGCGTCTTGTTTGGATTGGATGATCCATTCGGATCCGGCGTCTTGTTTGGATTAGACGATCCACCCACAGAAAAACTAAAATCAACTTCAATTGTCTTTATCTCTTCCACAAAACCAAAATCAGAATACGGACTAAATTCCTCGGCGGTTCTCTGTACTCCCTCTACTCGATCCCCCTGAATATTACTGATATTTTCAGATGCATTGCTATCAAATAAATTGAAAATCGTATTCGTGATTTTTCCCTCTGTTATCGGATTCCACCATTCTATCTCACTTGCGGTAAAACCCTTTTCATAAGGTAACCGTTCTAATCCATTAATAGTAACTTTCTGAACCGTAATAATACTATCTGATCCAAAAACGGTTTCCCCATCTACAATACAGATTTTGGCATTGAGGCAGCCATTTGTGTACTGATTGGTTGTCTGCGTAAAATCCAATGCCAGATGGTATGTCCCATCTCCTGTGATCACTGCATCCGTTCCTATCGTTTTTGTATGACTTTCCCCGCCAGGATAAAGATAATTCGTCTCACTCCAGTTATTGTCTTTAAAATATAAATATGCTGTCGCTGTTTTACTATCCTCAGCCGCCTGCACCATGCCCAAATTCGACAGGCAGACCACCATTACTGCTGCCATACCCATGGACAACCATTTCCTCCAATTCATATGTTACCTCCTATCCGTTACAACATACCAAATAAATCCTAAATTCCTCAATATAATTGCATTGCAATAATGACATTTGATTTTCCTTGTCAATTTGTTTTCTAAAAACACCTAATATTACTATTCTATCTGATTTTTTCCAGATTGTCTACAACCATTCCACGGTTTCTGCCACCTTTTTTCGCTGTTTGTGCAAGAAACTCGGTCTTCCTTTTTTCCCCGGATAGCCGGTAGGCAATAGCAGTACCGGAGTCTGCTCTTCCGATATGGCAAAGCGCTCCTTTAGCAATTCAACATCAAACATACCTACAATGGTAGTACCAAGCCCCAGCTCCTGTGCCTGTAATGCCATCTGTGCCACAACAATCCCTGCATCAATCAAAGCAAAACGGTAAGCTGCCTGCTCATCTTGTATTTTTTTGCCACCATCTGCGATGATCGAAAGAACGAAAACTAATGGTGCATTAAAATGACATGGAGTCAGAGGGCGCAATTTTTCCAATGCCTCTTTTGTTTGTATTACCTTAATATGATATCGCTGTAGATTACAAGCAGAAGGTGCTACCCTCGCCGCCCGCAGGATCTGCTCTATTTTCTCCTGCTCAACTGCTCTGCTGCCATCCATATCCCGACAAGAATATCGCTGTGCTACTAACGTCTGAAAATCCATATATATCCTTCCTTTCTATTCATTGCTAAGCTTCACTCCATTTATTTACTAAAAAGAACTTGTCTCATGTTACCTTGTTGGTGGTAAAGATATTTTATCCTGCCATATCTTCTGTAATCTTTCCATATCAACTTTTCCATTTTCCCGATAAGGCATCTCGGACAATACCACAAAACGCCCTGGCATTTCATAGATGGACAGTTCGCATCGCAATCGTTCCAGAAAAGCAGCGTCTATCTGTATACCCTCCTGTAATACTACAAATGCGACGCGAACAGAATGCTTGGATTTTCGATCAGGCAGATTTAAAACTACCGCTGCCTGGATTTCCCCTTGGTCTATCAACACCTTTTCTATGTGCCAAAGCGATACCTTATGTCCATGAACCAGGACAACATTATCACTCCGACCCGTAAAATGCAATCTGCCGACTTCATCCAGATATCCTTGATCAGACACAGTATAAGGGCACTCCACCCCTGCCACACAACAGGGCGTTGTTACATAGATCTGCTGATCCCGCAGCTCCACCTGAACGCCTGGAAAGGGTCTTCCCACTAATCCCCTGTCATCTGTCATTTCTTCTGCGGAAAGGTAGCTGATATAACTCAACTCGCTTGCCCCATAATATAATGTAATAGTTGCATCCGGAAAAATTCTTTTCAGCTGGGCGGCATCTGTCCGATTCATGCCCTGGGAACCTGACACAATGGTTTTGACAGCAGGATATCTTCCCTGTATAACCCGTGGAATACACATTAATTTAGAGGGAATCAGATAGATGGCATTAACCCGACATTCGTCAATCAACCCTTCCCATTCTTTTGGCCGAAACTCATTTTGCGCCACAATGGCGCCTCCTGCAAAAAATACCGCCAGATACATATTCAGATTCCCGGTAAAAGCAAGACTGCCCTGTGCCAATAATCGGCTGTCCCCATGAATTCCAAATATCTGATTCTGGGTTTGAAAATAATCCGCCCAACTTTCATAACTTCGCCATAACACTTTTGGTTTTCCTGTAGAACCGGAAGTCATCACCCCCATACAAATATCCATATCCCTTAACTTCTGATCCTGTAACTCATACTCCAAATCTACGGCAGACGCCACATTCTCCTGCCTCCCTTTTCGCTCTGTCGGTACAATAACCGGTATCACTCCCCGCTCATTCGCTGCCATAAATTCTATTAACTGCTCTGCTATTTTGCTTTTCCTGATCCAATGTATTCTATCATATGCAGAGTCTGTTGAAAATACAGCATCATCTCGGCTCATTTGTTCCGAGAGCTTTACCAGCTGTCCATAGGTATATTTTTTTCCGTCCGCTATTAATGCCAGCCTGTCTCTGTCCTGTTCTCTCATCATATCCATGTAATTCATAATGGAATCCCTCTTTTCTCGTTCTAACAGGAACGAAGAAGGACAGCCGTCCCTACTCCCCCTGCTGCCGCCACACTACACACTGCCAAACCGCCTCCTACCGATTCCAATGCTTTCTGCGCATGTAATGTGATAATTCCGCCGGAAGCACCATAGGGATGACCATAGGCTAATGCCCCTCCCAAAATATTATAACGGTCAATCATCTGAGGATATGTTCTTGCAAACATTTCATCGATTACCGCAAAGGCTTCATTGCATTCAAAAATGGCAATATCCTCCGGAGAATAATGATAGCGTTGCAATAATTTTTGAACAGCCGTTACCGCAGAACGAGGACTTTCCTCCGACCGGTCTCCCACCTCCACTGCTCCCAGAAATTCTGCCTGGGGCTGCCATTGGTAATAATGCAACAACTTTTGGGAACACAGTACCACAAAGGCTGCTCCATCATTGGTCAGGCAAGCGTTGGCAGCCGTGATTACCTGTCCGTTTTTCAGGACACAAGGCAGGCGATCCAATAATCTCTGATTCATTCGATCACGAATCCCCTCATCTCGATGACAACCCTCGACTACCTCAATCTGAATATCCTGCAACACACCGCTCTCTCTTGCCTGTCTCGCCAGCCGATGGCTCCTCAGCACCCATGGATCCAGGTCTTGCCGGGTGATTCCTTCTGCTGCTGCCGTCCTCTCCGCTCCATCTAACATAGCTGTCTGCATGTGTCTCCCCGGCACAAACTTTGCAACCGAATACCAGCTTTCCCCACCTCCATACTGCTCATAATCCGGATGATTTTTATGATATCTTCTGTCTGGTGCTGTGGAGCTGCTATCAAAACCACCTGCAATAACCAAATCTGCCTGTCCACTCTGAATTTTTGCTGCCGCTAATGCAATACTTTCCAAGCCAGAGCCACACTGCAGATCTACCGTAAATGCCGGTATTTCCTCTGGCAAACCTGCTTCCAGCAATGCCAGTCTGGCAATGTTTCCGCCACCACCCACTGCATTGCCTGCAATAAGCAGATCAATTCCCAGCTCCCGATATGGCTCTGCCACCTGTCGCAATACCGCTGCACCTAGTTGCTCCGCAGGCATATTGCGATACATGCCATTTTCAGTTCCAATATAGCTTCTGGCACCATTTATCAAAAATACTCTTTCCATTAATTTCATAGACTCCTTCCAAAAAATGTTACCTAGGTTATTCCATGGGAAGAACACTGTTTTTACCCTCTTTTATTGTAGCTGTCCAGAACATCTGCCCTGTATTTTCTCCATAGCAAACATATTTTTCTGCTTCTTTCGTGATACACAATACCTGTCCGGTATATGCCGGCGCATGAAAACGGATCTCTACCATTTTCCAATCCGAAGATTGCAAAACCGCAAAATACCACTCCAGCATTAATAAACCGGGTACAACCGGATCTGCCGTCTGATGAATCCCATTCGTATCCCGAACGGATTTCACAAACTCTAAAACTTCTTCTACCGTAAAGGAATGTCTGGCAATCACATCATTCGATACAACCCTATTCATCTCCAACTTCGGCTTCCATGTCATAGCTCTATCTGATTCTGTAAGTCGTTCCAATCTTTTCGGACGAACTAATGTCATTGTGAGTAAACATTTTCCCCTCTGTAGCTCCAAAATAACAAAATTATTTCTTTGCTTCTGAATCTGGATCTTGTCAGATGCACTCCACTCATTCATACGAACACAGGATAATTTACCAATCAAATAGTTGTCATAATCTTTCATTTCACAAAAAGCGCAAAACATTTCCCGATCCGGTCCATATGCCATATGCATAATTCCACTCCCCTTCCACCATAGTGGTATTTACATTCCATTACTGTTTATTCAACCACCAGTAATAACAGCAATATAACCTTATCCCGCTCTATTGTCAACCATTCCAAAAATCTAGTTGACAATCAATTTTCCCTTTTATATAATAGCAATACTATAATCTTGATTTCAATCTGCAAAGTGAAAAATTGAAATGTTTACAAAAGATAACAGAATGGAGACTTCGTATGAATAAGAAATTGTTTGCAACCAAAAATCTTGTAATCATGGCAATGTTTTCTGCCATATTATGCGTTGCCGCTTATCTTACCATTACCTTACCCAATGGCTCTCATTTGTCTTTACTCAATTTTGCCATTCTATTAGTTGCCCTTATCTTCCCTGCCCGCCAGGGCTTTTGTATCACTCTGGTATGGCTGCTCATCGGTGCTGTCGGAATTCCCGTCTATGCCGGCGGCAACGCAGGCTTTGCTTATCTTTTTGGATATTTTGGCGGTTATATATTTGGACTGTTAATTACCCCTGTAATAGTGCCTCTGCTATCCGGACAGGAATATCATCGGATTCAAGCTACATTCGCAACCATCTTCTCCGTCATTATGGTAGATGTTCTCGGCATGCTCCAATGGATGCTATTAGCACATCTTGGCATACGGGAGGCATTTATAGCCGGCTTTCTGCCTTTCATCCCATTAGATCTGGTAAAAGCAGTAATTGCAGCACAGATTGCCCCAGCATTACGTTTGGCAATCCATACTGCAAATTCATAAAAAGATATAAACTCTACATATTATTTCGTAAAACAGTGAGCGGCATATTTGTTAACATGCCGCTCACTGTTTTATAGGTATGTTCTCTACTGAATTGACTCGACCAATCGTTTTGCTGCTGAATGATCCAGATTTAATATAAAGTGAATCAGATGCCTCATCCGTTTCTGTCTGCCAGGCTCAATCCAAATTCCAAAATATCCTACAATATTCTCACAGAAATGCACTGGCAATAACAATACCGGGTAATCATGTACCATATTTTTGCCAGCCTCCGGAACCACATATTCCAAGTAACAATCCCCCCGCAGAATTTCTCCATCCAACTGTACGATCGCATTTAATTTGGAAGTAAAGCCATGTATATGTTTCTCTTGCACTGCCTTTCCATCCAAACTCAAATCAGAATTAATACAGAGAAAACTATTATCTGGCAGATACTTTGCTGCCACATCCCAAAATTCCCGATCACTCTTCGCCTGCAAAAATTCATCCGACATTTCCGAAAATTTATGTACATCCGTTTGATAACGCTCCAGCTCCCACCTCTGATCCTGAACCACTGCATTAGCATCAAAGATATATTTCTCTTGGCATCCACAAGACTGGGATAACTGCATGTGATAAGATAAAGTAGTCGTACTAGGTACCGTTTTGCCATTACATAAATCTGCAAGCAGACCAGCAACCACTTTAGCGTCATGAAATTCATCCCTGACACAAGTAGTAATACCCGGCACATGCCAGATTCCATCATCGATTCCATCAATTCCGGTAACAATAATATCTTCTGGCACATTGAAATGATGCTCTCTCAGATAATCGCATACGGCAATCGCCATGGAGTCATTAGCACAAATTATCGCTTCCGGCGGAACCTTGGAAGGATCCATAAAACGATCCATAACCTCTCTGGTTGGTCCAAACCAGAAATCTCCATAACCAACACGCTCCTCTTCATAAAAGATATCATTATCCTCTAACACTTCTCGATAAATTTCCAGACGTCGTTCCGCAATATCATTGCCCTGTATGCCGCTGATGAAATTAACTTCCCGCATGCCATGGTACTCTACTACATGACGAATCAGCTTTTCAAATTCTTCATCGGTATCATACACTACATTATGGCAATGATCCAGTTCTATACCATAAGTCAGAACTGGCACTTGATTCTCACGAAGCCGTTTCACAATGCCATCTAACACCTCCTGATTCCGAATGGTAGCGGAACAAATTAACACCGCATCTAAACGATCTGTGTTCATCAAATCATATACACTGGCATCTGCCTCATCACTTTTAGTCTTGTGATACAAATCAGAATCACTGCTAAACAACATTACATAATATCCCATATTAATTAATTCTCTAACTACCCGCTCTAAAATCTTAATATGGTATTTTTGATCTAACTCAGAAGTACAAATTCCAATTACTTTCCTATCCTTATACATAGCAACCCTCTCTTTCCATCGTAACTCTGCTATTGATACAACTTGTCACTATTCCATATATAATGCAAAATATCTCATTATAATTTCGTCGTGCTTTCCACCAGTAAGCATATGTATGCTAAATATCACTATCGAATATATTGCGTACTATAATAGAAAACTATTTCTGCCTATTATTAATCATAACATACTTCCATCTCTTCTGCCATATAAATACCAATTTTTTGGCATTATATTGCAATTTTTGATATCTAAACAAGAAATCTTGCAATACGGGTTTCTTCTATAAAAGTCAAATACCCCACAAGCTCACATACTTGTAGGGTAAGCCAAATACCCCGTAGCAAGCTACGGGGTATGACCTGATTTCTCATTAGCAAGTCCTCACTTTGCCTTCGCGAGAACAAATAAAGAGTTTCGCTTGCGAAACTCTCGCGCCGCAAATGCGTCGCATCAGCGACATTTTACATCTGCATTTGCGTGCGCATCCTCGCGGAGCGTTTTTTGCTCTATAGGAATAATCGTGAAACGACTATTCCTATAGAGCAAAAACTGGGCTAGCGGGATTCGAACCCACGAGTGCAGGAGTCAAAGTCCTGTGCCTTACCGCTTGGCGATAGCCCATTATAGAGTAAAAAATCCCTGCTATCTTGGTATAACAAGGATTATTAAGGTGGATACTGGGATTCGAACCCAGGGCCTCCAGAGCCACAATCTGGCGCGCTAACCAACTGCGCTATACCCACCATAAGCGTGCCAAGAGGGATTCGAACCCCCGACAACCGGCTTAGAAGGCCGGTGCTCTATCCAGCTGAGCTATTGGCACGAATAAGAGCGGGTGATGGGAATCGAACCCACGTATCCAGCTTGGAAGGCTGGTGTTCTACCATTGAACTACACCCGCATAATTTTGGAAAGCTCCACTCCTTATGCTTCCCTATATTAAAATGTATATAATGCGTCACCAGTCGGGGTGACAGGATTCGAACCTGCGACCCCCTGATCCCAAATCAGGTACACTAGCCAAACTGTGCCACACCCCGAATTAAATACGGTTTTCCGTGACGCAAATATGATTATATGACAGCCCGAGGGAATTGTCAACACTTTTTTTCTGAAATATAAAAAAAGTTGTTGTAAATTACCATCCATTGTCCATTTTGACTGGAATCGCCTCCCATTATTATATCAAAACATTAACTGTGAATAGCGTCAAAAATGTTAACTATTCACCCTTGTAAGCTCCACAAATAGCAATATGCCTGTGTCCTGGCGGCAAAGCGCTCTGTCTTTAACAATTCTCTCACTTCCGCACGGGTATACCATCCTGCCTCTATCTCCTCCACAGTAGAGGTACTAGGCTGGAATTCTCCCCTCGCCTTTCCCACAACCACCACATTCATCTCATTGCTAAATCCCACAGCACTATAGCTTAATCCAATATGATCTGTAATTTCATACAGATCCAAACCGGTTTCCTCCTGCAATTCCCGTTTGGCACTTTCCTCCGGTTCCTCACCCGGATCAATCAATCCCGCCGGAAAATTGTAGACAAAGCATCCCGCTGCCAGCCGGAATTCACGACTAATCAAAATATGTTCATCCTGCTCATCTGTGGCGATAATAACCACCGCATCCGGACGGTTCCCCCGCAGCTCCTCCTGGGTCTGGATGTTATGATTGCGGCTGATCATCTCGTATACTTTCTCCTGATGATCCACAGTTTCATATGTGACATCATAACGAGTAATAAATTTACCTTCCTCTTTTTTCTGTATTCCCTTCCATTGCATCGTTAATCTCCTCCTTAAATTCTTGAATTACTTCTTTCGCTATAATATACCTGTCGTTGTTCTTCCTTTGCTATACAAAGCTTTTAAAGAGATGGAGGTCTTACAATCCTTCCTAAATGTCTGTCTGCCTCATATTGCAAAATTACAGTTTTTGGTCCCATATATGTTCTTGCAGTTTCTAATATTTTTTCATCATTACCTAATATTTCTAAGGTCGTAATAGAAAATATATTTTCTAATTCTTCATCTGCATTATTAGACACTGTCTCAAAATAGTCAAATATTTCTCTCAATCGTTCTGTATCCGTATTTTTTTCTAATAGATCTACTAGGTCTGGCATAAAAATATCTTCTATTATGACTGTTTCCATACCTTCGTCATCCTCTACATACTCTAACAAAAACGCATTATATTCATCTTCTTTATTTGGAAAAAAAGATAATAGTTTATTTAAAAAATCTTCTTTATTTTCTTTCATCTCCAACCCCTTTGATTCAATGTATTTTTATCCTTTGTCTCCTTTTTTCAATCATATCATATATCATATTGTTTGACAAAACGTTCTATTTCAAATTCACAAAGTCCAAAATCTAAAAAGTAATTGTTTTTTTCATCTTATAAAAACAATAAAGGATTCTTCCGTTTTACGACATCATTCTATTTTGGTATTTAATAATAATGTTATATGCATCCATAGAGCCTCTTTGAGCTATTTCTGCCTCCTCCTCTGTTATTTTTATCTCTTCCATTCGATCACATATTTCTCCAGCATCATAGATCAAATAAAAATTATTATCGCGTTTTACTATTTCTATTCCATTCCCTACAAAGATTTCTGTTTTTTTCATTTCCATATATCCACCCCAGTTGAAATCATCTACCAAAAATCATCCCTAAGCTTCTCAAATTCCAATCTCCTTTTTTCACATTCATAAATTTCCTTATATAAATAATCACATGCTTCCGATTCTGATTGAAAGCATTTCATGTGCTTACCCCCTTAATTCATACTTCCTCCACCATCAAAAAATATACAGTATATCGTCA
>CAMWKN010000012.1 GCA_947174825.1 uncultured Clostridium sp. | reverse complement strand
GCCTGATACTCCTCCATTTTGTCAAGGATTTCCTGCGCAAGCTCCGCCGGAGCCGCATTGGTGCTCTCAATGACCAGATTGTAATTACTCATATCGTAATAATCAATATCATATATCTCCTTATAGCGCACGGTCTCCAGCTTCTGCCGGTTGATCAGCGCCTTTTTGCACGCCTCCTGCGACTCATAGGATTCGGAGCCGGCACGCAGGCTGTCATGAAACACTCTTCTGCTCGCCTCATCAATGTCCGTTATCACAAATACCTTAAAGCTCTGCGGTGCAAAGTGCCATGCAAGGCGGGAATCGAACACAATGCGGTCTCTCTCCATGCCGATTTTTGTTGTTGTGTCATCAATCATCTTGTCGACGGAACGGTCTCCCTTGCTCGCCGCCTCATTCACCTGTCGGTTAAATTCCTCGACAGACACCCCCTTATCCATCGCAAGCTGCCTGAAAATCTGTCCCGTCGAAACGATTTCATAGCCCTTTTCCTTCAAAAGCTTCGCAATACTTGATTTCCCACTTCCAAGATTTCCCGTAATCGTAATATTCATCCTTTACCTCCATTCGTCCACAGCTCGAACACCCATGCGTTCAAGCTTTCTCTGCAGTTTTGAAGCATTCTGTACCATATGACTTGATTATACTTCAATCCGTATTTTCCGTAAAGTGCCGGACTTTAAATTTTGCTTGACTTTTCCATGGCAATCTGCTACTATTTATCTACCTTGATTAATCAAGGGGTAGTAAAGGTTTCGACAGGGAACTTGAAGATGGAGAAGCAAGCCGCAGGTATGCGTTAAATCCACAATTAAAATTAAACGCTGAAGATAATTTAGCATACGCAGCCTAATGGCTGCTGTCCGACCTGATGCACCTACACGTCAGGATCCGGGCATCGATTATGTAGGAAACGACACATATTAAGCTTTGCGTATGTGGGCGTATGATGAAGCTACTGACCGCTCAGGGGTGTTGGCTCGCCTGACCGGAAGGGAAATGGGATTTCCCGAAACAGCCGACTAAGCTTGTAGAAGTACATGGGATGGTTTTTTGGACACGGGTTCGACTCCCGTCTACTCCACTCAGAAGAATGCTTGAAAATGCGATATTTTCAGCATTCTTTCTTTTTTACGCCTTCACTTTGTCAATAAAAATCAATTCCTGAGCATACGGTAATGTTCTCGCCCATGAAATAAAACCGGGTTTTGCATTATCGTCTTGTCCACTCCACTCGTTTGACTTATGAAAACGTCTCTGACCTTTCCCACACATGGCAAGCAAATTTTCATATGACATAGTTACCGTTCTTGTCTGAAGCCATGACTCAGGCAAAGTTTCTATTAATGTCCTCCAATACTTTTTATCTTTTGTATCAAGATACTTCATTCTTAAATCTTCACAATAAGAAACAATTTCTTTAAATCTTTCAAATTCTGAAATTTCAACCTTTTTATCTTCTTGTTTCACATTTCCATAAAAGCCTTCCATATCTTCACATTCAAAACAATCCGTATTGATTGGTGTTGTGGCTAATATTTGTATAGTCGGACAACCATTTGTTGTTACCCCTGTCTTATATTGGTCAAATTCTTCCCACCAAAATAAAGGAGCCGTAATATCCACCGATACAAAAATCTGTCTCATAAATTTTCTGTGTTCTGAACCTGCCATAATAAGCTGCTGCGCCAATTTCATATCATTCTTTCCCATTTTAAAAGCATGATTATATGTATGTTTGCATTTTGCCTGTTCCGCACAATGTTCACATCCGATTCCGGTATCCCCACCTTTACAAATTCCGCTATCTGATTTCCCCCCTGAATGTATCGGATTTCTCATTCCGCGCAATGCACCTTCAAAATTCATTACTTTTGTATTTTCAAATCTCATATTCGCACCTCAAACTTCTTATATATTCACAAGCTAATATTGTGTCTTCAGATACGTCTGCCCCTTAAATCCTCCTTATCATTGTTCTTCTCTTTCCTGTTTATTCTTTCCACATCTGTCTAAATCGCTCAATTCATTTATAAAATCCATCCCCCCTATGCGCTCTTTAAATTCTCTCTATAATACTGCTCAAAATCTTGTTTCATATGTAAGAAATTTCTCGTCTGATCCACAAAATATGTATTATTCTTCCTTGCGTATTCAGCCATCCATTCATCTAAATCCTTATCTTCCCTATATGAATAAACCATCATTGCCAGCAGTGAAGGTCTGTTTTCCTCATCCCGCAATTTGGAATCTACTCTGACTGTATTATCTAACAGTTTATTTAATGACTCGTTATAAAAATCCATGTCAGGTTGAACAGCTTCTACATCCACATTAAGATTTTCAGCTATAAATGACTCTGCATTGCTTTGTAAAGGATTTGTTTTGTCAATATGCAAAAAATCCAACATCACAGCTTCAAGCATATCTAATTTATCAGCAATAACCTGTTTGTCTTTCGTGCTCGCACTTTTATCAATTTCATCAAATAGCAAGCCTTTCTCATTTTTCTTAATATGTCTTGTATTTTCCTCAAACTCTCTAAGAAACTCTGCAAATTTGATATCCTCAATTCCAAGTTTCGTGAATCTGTCAAACAATGTAAGAAATACAAATGAATCCTTTTTGTTAAACACATCTTTAAAATCATCTGTTACGATAGCCTCAAGCCTATGTAAATTATCAGCAAACCTCTCAAATTCCTCTTCTGTTGCATTGTTGTTGAGGTATTTACAGGCTGCCTTTGCCTGTGTCTTCCAATTATTAAAATGATTCATACACATCATGGTTTCCACAACAATTCTTTCACCGGCACCTTTGGTCTTGTCCTTTTCCGAATAAGTATTACATTCCACAAAAAATCTGCTGTTCAATATCGCACGGATCCGACTTGCATATTTATCAATGTATGTAAATGCTTTCTGATCCGTGTTCATAGCCACATGATTGTTATATCTCTTGATATATCTTGAAATTTTAAGACTGTCACAAGACTCATGGATAACGGTTTCAATCTGATACTCATCAAACTTTTCTTTTAATTCTTCCGGAAGTTTTTCGTAGGTTTTGTTTTTTATATCAAATACCGCATCTTCATACGTGATATTTCCACTTTCATCTGTGACTCTTTTCTTATACGGAATTAGGGAATTCTCTATTGCGGAGGTTATTTTGTAATTCATATCTCTGAATTTTCTTAAGGCTGCCGTTCTACATCCGCCATCTACAATATGTAATTTTGAATTTTCTTCCTCTCCCAGAATAATAGGAGGAATATAATCATCTGTGAGTACCGTGACGATTAATTCATTAATCTGCTCATTATTCCATACAAAATCTCTCTGAACATCTGCACTGTTGTCAATGTCACCCTTCCTGTTTTTCTTCAGGTACATGTCCAAAGTATAAGTTTGCTTTCTTGGTCTCATTTTAAATTCCTCCTATTATTCACCATACTATTCATTAAAACAGTACGGAAACATTTCTGTATGAATGAATTGCAGCATTACAATCCGCATATTGCTTATCACTTATATGTAATTCTTCTTTAATTTCATTGGGCTGATATCCTGCCATATTAAGTCTTAATACTTCCTTTTGAAGAGTCGATAATCTGCTAAGATATAACAACATCCTTTTACTATATCCTTCTTCATTATTCTCAAAGACCTCTTTCTCTATGGAAAAACTATCAGCAATCATATCACCTATAGTAGAATTTTCATCATCACCAATAGGCGTGTCAATTGAAATCGACATTCTGTCCGCCCTACGCTTTTCACGATTCCTTCTTGTCATCTCTGTCTTAATCTTATTAAATAAGCAGGAATATAAAAAAACATCGAAAGACTGTGAATTATCATACCGTCTCATAACATCCACAAACACTTCGTTTGCAAGAGAATAGAAATCATCCAAATCCTTATCCGACAAGCCGCCAAATTTCAGCAAAATCTTATCGACTACTTTATGAAGTTTTTTTGCGTTATCCGCATAATATGTAATTAAAATCTTATCCATACCGGTACACCTCTTAATATTTTACATAGCATATTTCTTTGATACTTTTACAAAAGTTTCCTGAAAATCAGGCAAATTATCAGGAATATTTCCTGCCTTAGAGTATTCAAATGACGTTTTTCATGTTTCCCTCCTATTCTTAAAAATGGGTATAAAAAATACAGCATATTTAATACACTGATTTACCGGTTCATATAGGACTCGAACCTATGACCTGCTGATTAGTGTCAGTTGCTCTGCCAAACAGAGCAATGATCCATAATTTGTAATATTTAATTATTCTACATTTGATGCTTGAAAATTTGCAGAAACGCTTGACTGAAAATAAATATATATGTAATAATAGCGTAAGCATGGCATTTCTGCTGTGTTTTCAAATTCTTAACCGTTTTGGTATGAATTTGTATGTATTAAGACCTGTCCGATGCTGCGCCAACAGCGTTTGAGGATGGGTCTTTCATATTTATAGGAAACGTTATAATTCTTAGTAGCAATGATAAGTATAGAACATGTGTTTATATTTGTCAACATCTTTTCGAACAAACGTTTGTTATTTTATTTCAGTTATGGATACAGTCTTCTCTTTTTCTGAATAGATCCGGTGCATAATTTTCTATACTTCAAAAATCTGTAATGCATAAAATTGCTAAGTATCCGATATTATGGAAAAAGCATTTGGATTTTTAATTTCCAAATGCTTTACCACCATTATCTATCTTATTTCAAAACAAATCGCTATGGGTTCCTGTTCTTGTTAAATATAGTATCAATTCACCATTATCAATTTCATAAATCAGCAGCCAATCAGGTGTAATATAACATTCTCTACAGCCGGAATACTCTCCACTTAAATTATGATCACGATTCTTTTCCGGTAACTGTTCACCATTTGCCAATTTATTAATAATGTCTTCCAATAGTTTTACGTCATACCCTCTTTCAACAATCCTTTTATAGTCTTGCCTAAAAGATGTATGATACCTAATCTTCAGCATTTAAATCCTCCATCAACCCCTCCACGGAAGAAAAAGCACGGCTTAAATTCCTCCCATGTCTCACGTCATCAATGGCTTTGATTGTATCTGCATTTGGGATATCCATTGAAATTATAAATGGTATCCTTTGCTCTCTTACTGCCTGTTTTGCTGATATTGTAAAGAAAGTGGTCATATCCATTCCAAGATTAGAAACAAGTTCTTGTAATTGAGCTTTCAGCTCCTCATCCATCCTCATTGTTATATTGGTGGTCGCCATATTTTCAACTCCTTCCTTTGTAATATTATATTATCCAAAAATCATCACGTCAATACATTATATGTGCATTGCACATTAAATATTTAATTTCATTGCCATATTTCCTCTTTTGAATATTTACCATTGTACTATCCGGAAATACAAATTGAAAATTTTAAGAGTTATTTCCGAACAGAATGTAGAAGTAATAACAGGAAACGGATAACAGCACAAATCATAAAGGAGATGAATACATTATGAAAATGTGTTAAAGTACTCTTCCGCTTAACAAACAAAATTTAATAAAGGAAAAAGGAGAAAATGTAACCGCGAATGACACAAACGTATTACAGAACAGGAACTTGTAAAACAGACCATACAAAGTTTGGTGGAACTATCTGTCTGTCAGATTTTGACACAAACCATGCAAATGGAAGTATTGCATCGAGAATTGAAAGTGACAGAAAATTTGATGAGCAATGCAGAAAAGACACAGAATATAAAACAAGCATATGGAGGAAGCAAGGATGATTAAAGGAATAATGAAACCGCAATACAAAGGACAAATTATTGAAATTGATTTACCCGAAGAATGCGGATATGAAAATTATTTTGCAGAATGCAGGTACAGATTTGACAAGTCTAAAGATAAATATTTATTGTCTATGTGGATAGGCAGGCGTGATGTTGAAAATAAATTAAAACTGTCCTCTAAAAATATTGATGCACAATACATATCCGGTACAAAGGAAACCATTATGGAAAATATTTGCAGAGTTGTTCATCAGGCAAGCTTAAGCGGATTTTTTAACAAATATGTTCAAGCTTATGAATATGAGCTTAAATGCTTCGATAAAGGGAATGCATTCTTTGAGGAGGAGCAAAAGCAAAAAATAACAGAATAAAGGAGGAGCCATGGCTGGTATTAGCGTGCCTCAATATGAAATTTTCAAAATAGGAACAAATAAACTTAAATATTATAATTGGGATCTAAAAATCACCAAAAAGGATGCATTTAAATTTCAAGAATCCGTGTCATTATTCGAAGCACAGGAATTCCGTATCATGGCAAATAAAATCTTACACAAAAATATAGAAGAAATTGATTTCTCGGAAATTTTTATGCAGGTGATAATTGACAGGAAATCCGATTTCGGACGAGCCACTTGCAATAAAGGTGTAACCGTGAATGGAATTAATTATCAAAGGTTTGTAGGAACAACCGGCGGATTAAAAAATAACACGCTTCTGTTTTGTAATTCACAATATATTGATGAACTGAATGAACTATGTGAGTGTAAAAGAAATAAGAATATCCCCTTGGTTCCCGCAAAATACGAAGCATATAAAGCACTAACCTGTTCCGCCTCTCAGCCGATATGTAATCCTGCCGGCATTTTAGTGGTAAGGGATTGTATTACACTGTATTTCGCAGATGTAATATCTTTGGATGATGGTAAAGGTTCCGATGAACCGGTTATGGAAACCGTATTACATAAGCAGCTTGAGAATACGGTTTCAGACGGCTTTAATTTATGTACGATTGACTATATGAAACGAGTGTCTGAATTTTTAGGATTAGATTATGTACCAAGCGGTGTCTGTTTGAGAAATGCATGGTTAAAAGGAATGCTCTACCCTTTTCCAATTGTTGAATTTGTTGAAGAATTTCATAGCGGAAACTATTTTATCGAGGATATCTGGGGAAATATTCAGGATATTCGCAAATGTGAAATGATCATAACGGAGTCATCTCTTAAATTATGGATGGCGTATGATAATATTGAAAGCTATGAAAAAGCCTGTAGGGATTGCGGATATGCATTTTCAGTTACCAAAATATCCCCACAGGTATTAGAGGAACAAAGAGAACTCAACTATCAATATTTGCAGTCATATGAATTCACAGACGAGGATATAGAAGAGCTTTGCGCACCAACAATAAAGTATCTGAAGGATGCAATGTGTGGTGATTACTCTTCCACCGTTAAGTTTTTGGGAATTACCGAAAATACAGCCGTGAATACATGGCAACGTGCATTATTTACAAGCGAATATATGCTTGGAGATCCATACGTAATTGATTCCGTACATAATTTCATCAAAAAGAAAATAAATGATGCAAAGATCGGCAAATTGTTTGTACAAGGCAATTATCAAATTGCCAGCGGAGACCCGTTTGCCCTAATGCAGTCTGTCTGCGGACTGGAAGTTACCGGTTTACTTCAAGCCGGTGAATGCTATTCTAAATTCTGGATTGATAAGGAGCAGCGTGATGTGGCTATATTCAGAAGCCCGATGACCAGTCATAATAATATCCGGATGTGTAAAGTGAATCATTCTACGGAATGTCAACGTTGGTATCAATATATGGATACTATCATGATTATAAATGCATGGGATTCATTTTGTATGGCTGAAAACGGCTGTGATTGGGACAGTGACATTTTATTCTCTACAAATAATGCCGTTTTGAAAAGACGATATAAAGAACTTCCCGCTATTGAATGTGTACAACGTAATACATCTAAGATTATTGTTACGGAAGCTGAAGTTAAGAAAACAAATAAAAACGGAATGGGTAACCAGGTTGGCACCATTACCAACTATGTAACTTCCATGATGGAGGTGCAATCACATTTCGCAAAAGCTTCTAAAGAATATAAGGAATTAGAATACAGAATCTGTTGCGGGCAGCTCTATCAGCAGGCTGAGTTGGACAAGATTAAGGGAATTGTCGCAACTCCCATGCCCGGCCGTTGGTATAATATGCGTGCCTGTGCGGATGACAGGTATCTGCAATCCATATGTGCATATCGCAAACCGTATTTTATGATTTATATTTATGAGGAAGCAAAGCGTGACTATAAGAAATATGTCAAAGAAAGTAATGATAAATGTCAGGCAATGTACAACTGCTCCATCCGTGATTTGTACACCAATATTGATAATTTGTCCGATGAGCAGAAAGAATTTCTATTCTGGTATGAATTTAAAATGCCTGTTGGTACAGGAAATTGTTCCATGAACCAAATCTGCCGATATGTGGAAAGCCGGTTGGATGGCTATAAATCTCAGCTGCTTGGAAATTCCCTGTTTGATTACAATGTTTTAAAAACCAAAAGACGCTGCACGGAAGAACACAGACAGGCACTTAAAGAATTGGAACAATACTATTGCGAATGTGTAAGGGAATACAAAAAACAGAAACGTCATGATAAGGGTGACTCCAACAAATACAGACATCTTTTATATATGAAGTTTAACCGGAAAGCAAAAGAAATTTGTCCCAATGACGAAGAACGCCTAAACATCATTTTGGATATTACTTATGGAAACAAAGGAAATAAACAGTTTTGTTGGGATTGTATCGGAGAAAATATCATTGTAAGATTGGAGGAATTGAACGCTGTACATACTGAATGAAAAAGATTATATAAGAAACATCCTGGCTTCCAAGGAGAAGCCGGATGACCTGTCTATGGGATATTTTATAACACTGAGCGCTAAATACTTTTTTTCTGATGAATTAAGCGCGGAACAATTATCGAATATTGTCAAAGAGAGAATATCCGAATTTGCCTTAGAAAATTATCAGGAATATAAATATCATAATAAGATTATCCGTATTTGTGAAAGTTTATATAATGGTTCCATAGATAAAAGTTTTAAGGAAAGAGAATATATACCTATATATGAAAACGAGTTAAATCTTATTAACACATTGCCCACAGACAAACAAAAGAAAGTGATGTTTACGTTTTTTGCAGTTGCAAGATATATGGATTGTGACGGTTGGATCAATAAAAAAAACGCAAAGGATATATCCAAGGTATTTCAATTAGCCAATGTTACTCTCACGTCAGCTAAACGAAATGAGCTATTACATGAGTTATACATTAATGAATATATCACTTTTGGGAAGAAAGTGAATAACTTAAATATTCATGTTAATTTAGATGCTTCCGGAGCTGTCGCATATAAGATTACGGACTTTGAAAATATTGGAAATCAGTATATTGGTAACTTCAAGAAAGGTTATAAACAATGTAAGCGATGTGGAAAAGCAATCAAAAATACCGGAAACAAAAAGATGTATTGTAATAAATGTGCCCTGGATAATGAGTTAAAATCGAAAAAGAAATGGTGGGATAATCATTAGAAGCTGCTTTTACTAGAAAAATAGGATTTGTCCAAAATGCTTATATTTCAAGCGTTTTAAGCACTTTTTCGCAAAAATATCCGTTTTCTTTTAATGGTATAAAAAGAGTTTCTGAAATATATTTCTTTATTGCTTTATCTCTCATTTCTTATCCGGGTGGCGGTGCTGCTGTTTCAGGCAGCATCGTCATTTGTCTCTTTTGAAATGATTTTACACCATATACTGCACCACAGAAATTTAAAGAAAGAATATTAAAATTTAACGTAAAAATTTTAATGGCAGGTTCAAACATGGAAAATAGAAAAAGTCTTTTAAACTTATCTTCTGTTGATATTCTCCCTAATTTATCCATCAGGATTCCCACTGTCGGCGAAATATTAGAAGACGAGCAACACTACTACAGTCTCATATCATCGCTTACGGCTACGCCTTTTCAATACATGGTACAGCTTGACGACATGGGAATCGATTTCACAACGATTACAGATTATCAATTATTCATGATGCTGTTTCCGTCTTTTGCCCGAGAGGATATCCGTATCCTGTTTGGCGATATCGATCTGTCCGATATGACAATATACAAAAACACGCAAAATGACACGCTCATTTTGCACAGCGACAAAAACAATATCACAATAGATGAACTCATATACGGCCAAATCGCAGAGCAACTCAGAAAAATAAACGGTTTAAAAAAAGACAACCGTAAGTCGGGTAATAATGAGGCAAAAGAATTTCGAATTAAATTAGAAAGAAAAAAGCAAAAACGAAATGCCGATAAGCCCTATGAACCCTATTTGGAGAAATTAGTTGTGGCATTAGTCAACAGACCGGAATTCAAATATAATTATGAGCAGGTTGGCTGCCTGACCATATACCAATTCATTCAAAGCCTTGAACAGATCAATACAAGCATTACCTTCGACAACACCATGATCGGGGTTTATGCGGGAACGGTTGACACTTCTAAATTAAAAGACCGGTCGTGCCTGTCTTGGATACCGGTTAAAACAACGAAAAATTAAAGACTCCTTTCCGGGTCTTTTATTTTTACAAATTATTAAAAAACAGGAGGAAACAATTATGTCAGTAGATGTAAGCAAATTAATTATCACTGAGGTCGCCCAGATTACGGCTTTTAACAACGCCGGCGAACTGGAGTTTATTATGGATGAGGTTCAGGATGGTTCTATCAGCAACACACAGGAAAAGTCTGACGTAACCGGCAGGAGCGGACGGAAAATTGCGTCCCTGAAGAAAAACAAGTCCGTTACAGTGTCTGCGACAAACGGCGTTCTGGTTGGCGGTGCATTGGCAGCGCAGACCGGTTCGGAGATTGAACAGGGCACATTTAATGTGCGAATTACGGATGTAATGACCGTAAACAGCAATAAATGTACAACTTCTAAAACGGCGGTTGGTTTAACCGGCGCGGAGATTGGAACCGTTTATATTAAGAATGCAGCCGGTTCTCTTGGAGAGAAGCTTGAGCAGGATTCTGCTGCGGCAGCCGGTAAGTTTGCGTATGATCCTGCCACAAAGGAGCTTACTGTTGACGGAATTGCAGATGGTACTGAGATTGTAGCATTTTATGATGCAGAGGTTGTATCTGCAAAGATTTCAAATGATTCCGAGAAGTACAGTAAGGTATTAAAGCTTTACATAGATGTGGTTCTTCAGGATCAGTGTGATGTTGAGTATGCCGGTCAGGTTATTATTCAGAGAGCCGATGTGTCCGGTGAATTTGAATTATCCTTTGGCGGCGACAACTTCGCACATGCATTTGAAGCGGAATCGCTTGCCGGCGGATGTACCGGTTCTACAAATCTTTGGGATTTGATTGTCTACGGTGTCAACTGATAAAATGCCGGAGGGTGTAGTAATACACTACACTCTCCCATTTACAAGGAGGTCACTCAAATGGCAAACAAAGTGCAAAAAACCTGTAAGATATGTGGAAAAATGTTTACTCCATGCGCAGATTGTGAAAATGATAAAACAATGTTTCGTTGGAAAAGAGTTGCCTGTTCTCCGGCATGTGCAAAAGAGTATTTCGCTAAGGTTGAAGCATCCCGACAGGCGGAAGCCGCAAACGCAGAGCCACACCCTGTGGGAATTGGAAATACGGAAGCTGCTGATCCTGCATCAGAAGTTCCTGCGAAAAATGTTAAGCCTGAGAGAACAGGAAAAAAGAATATTAAGTATAAAGAAAGTGAGCAGATTGATTAGAGAAAATGGGATATATTGAATCTTTCAATCCGTGAATTGAAATTTAATATGTCCCATTTTTTTTACGACCAATTAAAATATATGGAAAAGAAAAACAAATGGGATAAAGAATATCAGACATCTTTTTTAGATGAAGTGATATTTTTAAAATCAAAAGG
>CAMWKN010000011.1 GCA_947174825.1 uncultured Clostridium sp. | reverse complement strand
ATCGTGTAAGCAATATGAATTTTGAGAAAATAGAAATATTATTAATGTATCTTTTATTAGCAATGCTTTTAAGTACAGTTGTATCATGCTTTGGCACTTACAGGATAACAAAAATAAGTGCGTACTTGTCAGTGGAACTCAAAAAAATTTTGTATGATAAAATTATTGATTTGCCTTTAAAAAAATTTGATAAATATAAATCTGCGGAGTTTCTGTCCAGATATGAAGGGGATATTTCCGTTGTATCAAATTTGCTTTCTTCTACTTTCGTGGAAATACTTATCAATCTTGTAAGTGTTTTAATAATTGGCTATATAATTGTTAAAATAAATATTAAATTAACACTGATTTTAATAATAGGATTTCCGTTTTCTTTTGCTATAACGAAATATTTTGCTGAAAAAATGCAAAAAGAAACATACAAGCAACGACAATCATGTGATTCATATTTAGGGCTGTTTAATGAGACTATTTTTGGAATAAAGGAAATAAAGTCATACACGCTCGAAAAGATATTCAAAAATAAAATGGAAAAAGAACAATTTAATCAACAAGGTATAGTTTTAATGAAAGAAAGAATTAGGCAAAAAGGGAGACTTTGCAATGCAACATTTTCGATTTTGATAAATTGTTTAATACTATTAATAAGTACAAAGTACATTCAAAAGGGGATTTTGACGATTGGAGCATATGTTGCGTTTTCAACATACTCAACGAGATTTTATAATTCATTATATAATATATCTGAATATTATTCATCATGGAAAGAAGCTAAAATATCCATTAATAGGATTGAAGATTTTTTTGATGAAATGCAATTTAACCATGAAGACCATGAAAACAATGAATATATAGATTTAGATGTATTGGATGGAGATATTATTTTAAAGAATATTAATTTTACATATGATAGGAATATAATTTTGCAAGATTTTTCTTGCCGATTTGAAGGCGGAAAATGTAATTTGCTAATTGGTCAGAGCGGACTAGGAAAGACAACTATATGTAAGCTCCTTTTAAGATTTTATGAAGTAGAAAAAGGTAAAATAAAGATAGGAGATTTAGAGTTAGGTCAAATAAATAAGTATCAATTAAGAGAGAATATTGCATATATAGCACAAACGGCAGTTTTTTTTAGCGGCACAATTAAAGAGAATTTATTATTTGCAAATGCTAACGTAGATAATCAGGAAATAATAAAGACATTAAAAATGGTGGGATTGTATGATTATATTAATTCGTTGCCATTAGGGATGGAAACGGTAATGAGTGAGGCGGGAAATAATTTTTCAGAGGGACAGAAACAACGATTGAATATAGCACGTGGAATTTTAAAAAGACCTAAGATTTATATTTTTGATGAACCAACTTCTGCTTTGGATAGTAAAAATCGAGAAGGAATAGTTAAGCTGATTGAACAAATTATAGATAAAAAAACAGTGATTATAATAACGCATGATACATACATAATTGAGCGTTTTAAGGATGCAAATTTAGTTCTAATGCAGTGAGGGTAATATGATACAAATAACAAATTTAGAAAAAACATATGATGATTTTCAGAAACATTTGGTTTTACAGGGATTAAATTTAACTGTGAAGGATGGGGAATTCTTGGGAATTATGGGTGCATCTGGAAGTGGGAAGAGTACTTTTCTACGCATTGTAGGAGGACTTGAAACTTATTCCGTAGGAGAAGTGAGTGTTTTTGGTAAAGATTTGCTAGCTATGAAAGAGTCTGAAAGAGAGCTATATCGAAAAAATGTGATTTCTTTCGTTTTTCAGGATTACAACTTATTGGCTGGTTTGACGGTAAAAGAAAATATCATTTTACCATATACTATGATGGAAAAGGATGAAAAAAAAATAGAACAGGATTATACAGTTATTGCAAAACAGTTGGGTGTTGATGAATTTGAAAACAGATTTCCAGATGAAGTTTCGGGCGGAGAACAACAGAGGGCGGCGATTGCAAGAGCTGTGATAAAGAAAAGTAAGATTCTACTTGCAGATGAACCTACAGGAAGCCTTGATGTTGGATCTGGAAGAAAAGTGTTGGAGTTGTTTAGAAAGATTAATGTAGATTGTAAGGTTACGATTATCATGGTTACACATGATGTACTTTGTGCTAGTTTTTGTAACAGAGTTATATTTTTGCGTGATGGACAATTTGTAAAAATGATAAAGAAAACTGATTCACAGGAAAATTTTTATAGAAGTATTCAGGAAGAAATGGGAAAAATGGATGAAATCTTTTGATATTCTGTTAATAAAAAGTATAAAGGCAGAGAAAGAGTTACGGTTTTATATTTATGCTATTTTTGTTCTTGCCACAGTTTTTTCTTTTTTGATTTTTTTGTCAAGTAATCAGACGTTTGTGGAATTGCTATATAGGGAAAATGGCATGGTTTCGATTATGTATGTGTTGATCTGCACAGTCCTAATAGCAATTTACATTTATCTGAAATCTTTGTATAGAAACTATTTTGACCAGATTCGTAAAGATATTGGAATCCTTATTTCTATGGGAATGCCAAGAAAAAAATTGAAGAAACGCCTGATTGTTGAAAATTTAGGTTTTATTATTATGGCAGATGCCGCAGGCGTAACAGTTGGATTTTGTGTTTATGCCATTGTGATATTGCATTTTATTCTTGATAGGGACGAGAACATTTTTAATGGAGTTTTAATAGGAATATTTTGGCTTGCTGTCATTTCTATCTTGTTTGTTTGTTTGATGGGAATTGTTTACAATCAACGCATTATAAATAATCAAAATATTTATGAGATTATCAGTAATCGAGATGGAAAAATGAAGCGTAATACCAATGGTGCAGTTCAAGCTAGAGTAGGCTTTTTTTTTTCTGGTGGGTGGAAATTGTGTCCTGCTTTACAATAAAATAGGTATGGTAGAACATTCTAATTTATTGCCGATTGTGTCAGTTTGCATTGTATGTATTGGTATCTATTTTACGGTGCTGTCTTTTGGATACTGGTTTTCTGTTATTTTGCAGAGAAAGAAAGAGGCAAGTTGGAATCTTATATTATTGAATGAAATAAGGAACCATTATAGGAATTCTGCAAAAGCATTATCGGCTTATGCAATCATAAACTGGTTACTTGTGTTTTTAATGGTCATCATAATGATGCTGGGTTTAGAGAATTGGAGTCTTGATACTTCAGACAGTCCGTTTGAATATGTATTGGAATTTGGAGAAAATCAGTACGGTGATATGGAGTCTTTTTTACTCCAACAACAGAACAGCATACGTGAATGCTATATGATTCCATCAGTGGATGGATATGCAATATATGGTGAGACTGGAATTACTATGATACCAGAAAAATCTTACAATGCAATAACGGGGAGGATGTTAAATATTGAAAGCGGACACACTATCGTTTTGAGCCAGCTAGATAGATCAATGGTAAGTATTACAAAGGAAGCTGACGGTAGGGAATGGCATTATTGGGAGATAGATGAAGAAATTCCGATTGATGTGGAGGGAAATAAATATTGCTTTTTTACAGATTATGAGATATGGGAGTATCTGTTTAATTGTGAAGATTCCCAAAGGCGTATTTTGATCTTAAACGATGAAGATTTTAGTACGGTTGCACAGCAGGGTTTTTTATTTTATAAGTTGTGCATAAATTTGACAGAAAATGCTTGCTTTGATAGTAATATTGTATCGGAGAATATACGGCTGATAGGTAAGTGGGATCACTATTTAAGGATACAAAAAGAAAATAGAATCTTAATTTTTAGCTTGGTTACGACGCTAGTAGTATTGTGCATCCTTTTACTACTTACACAGCATATGCAGTATATCAGTGAAAAGAATGGAAGAAAAAGAGATTATAATTTACAGATAACTCTAGGAATTGAAAAAGATTGTAGGGAAAAAGTAAGGAAAAAATCATTATGGATAAAAAATTTATTGCCAGTATTTATCGGTGGCTTAACGGGGTGTTTATGTACAATTTGTTTTATAAAAGATATGAATATGTACCTTGCTGTTTTGTCATTTACAATATTTTTACTTGAGTGTATTATGCAGATTTGTGTATATTTTATTGAAAGTCGATTCAATTTCTAAGCCATTTTTTTATTTAAACAAAGAGAATATTTATTGTAATTCTTTGGACATAATTTAATTTTGTATAATGAGCGTTTATGTAAAATGAACAAGATATATTTAAGAAAGATCAGATGCTATATCTGGTCTTTTTTGATGTTGAGTGTAAATATCGGCTATAAATAGTGCATTCTGAAAATCTTATATTTTTCCTTATCATAATGGTATGTTCCTTAATAGGACATGCATACACCTGATTTTATATTTGCTTTTCCGTCTATGCTTATGCGGGGATAAAAGGGTGGCAGAATCCCGTTTCGTGCGAAGATGTACCTGCAATGAATAACACTGTTGTCCATGAAAGTATGGAGCAGAGGATTGTGCCTATTGGCGTGGCAGTCAGAGGTAATGAGGTAAAACGGCACAAAGAAAAATTCTTGACGGGCACAAGTTGTTAAAATGGTCTGATATGAAACAGATTTTGGCGGAAGCTAAAAAAATAGGGTTAGAGTCTGTCAAGTTTCTTGGGATTGGTGAGATTTTTAAGATTCCAGATTTGTTCAATATCTTAGATGATTTGAAGCAAATGGATATTAAGATAGGTATTTTCACGAAAGGTACGGCATTAGGGGACGATAAAATTGCTAAAGATTGTGGGTATGAGGGCATCGAAACAGCAGAAGAATTAGTTCGTAGGTTATCTGAATATGACAATGTAAGCATATTATTGGGTGGTAATTCATTTGTGCCGGAAATTCAGGATCGTATGGTGGGATGCGACAAGGATGGAGGAGTGACAAGCTATACAGAGAAAAGAGATTGTGCATTAAAACTGCTTGTAAAATATGGTTTTAATAATCCAGCAAAGGGAAAAAGATTAGCGCTTGTAGCTGCTCCAGTTACACCAGAGGTTAGTGATGAAACCGTGGTTATGTATGAATGGGCTATGCGTAGGAATATAACTGTAATCACTATCCCTACTATGGTTAGCGGAAAGGGAACAGATGAGCTAGAATGGCTTTTGGGACAATTTGAGACAAACAAAGAATTGATTTCCCGGTATGATGAAAATAATACTATGACAAGGGAAGAAAGATATGTTCGGTGGCTGTCTGATTTCTATTCAGATATTTATATGTCGGCTGTTAGCATGGGAATAACGGATTTAGATACACTAAAGGCAGAAAGAATCTCTGGCTATGCAGGAGCGGCAAAATGTCAACAGATGCATAACGGTATGTATATAAGATTGCCGGGAACAGTTCAGGAGTGTCCGGGACGTTGTGTTGGTGCTGAAATTGCTGACGATATTAGGGACAAGAGCCTGTTGGCTACATGGATTTGCAGCAAAAATTATGACAGGAAAGATGATTACATGGCGTTGTGTGCGGTTAAGATGAAAAACCTCACTGGTACAGATGTGAAGGTTTGCGATTGCTGTACTGTATATGACAATGTTGGCTCAATGCCTTTGGAATTAGAAAGGGATACACTTATAGCCTTAGAGCAGAAAATATCAAGAGGAGCAAAAAAAATGTATGAGTTGATAAAAGTAGGGGAGCAAAGTTATTATATTGAATCTCCGGCAAGGATAGGTGTCTATATGGAAAATGAAACAGAGGCATATCTTATTGACAGTGGTAATGACAAGGACGCTGGAAGGAAAATCAGACAGATTTTAGAAACAAATGGCTGGACATTAAAAGCTATTATAAACACACACTCCAATGCAGATCATATCGGTGGAAATCAGTATTTGCAAAAACAGACAGGTTGTAAAGTGTTTAGTCGTGGCATAGAGGCAACTTTTACACAATATCCTGTTTTAGAACCTGCCTTTTTGTTCGGTGGGTATCCGCTTAAAGAATTGCAGCATAAATTTCTTATGGCAAAACCAAGTGAAGTTACGGAAATTTCCGCTGCTGATTTTCCCCAAAGTTTGTCTGTGATTGATTTGCCGGGACATTTTTTTGATATGATAGGAATCAAGACTTCAGACGGGGTAGCCTTTATAGCAGATTGCTTAAATAGTAAGGAAACATTGGATAAATACAAATTTACGTTCATATATGATGTAGAGGCATATCTGCATACTTTGGAACAGGTAGGAAAGATGCAGGCAAAAATGTACGTTCCGGCTCATGCAAAGCCAACAGAGGATATTCAGCAGTTGGTGCAATATCAATGATTTTAACTGTAGGAGTTATCGCAGGAAGTTCAGTGACAGCATTGGCAGCTAACAATGTCGCAACTGCGGATAAATTTGAGGATTCAACGGCAGTTGTGGAGAGCAAGGACGAAAGCCGGGCTGTTTCTTTGTCGGATGAAGAATTTATTACTGTCAGTGATGAGTTCAGAGCATTAGTCCAGGAAGGAAAAGTTGATCCAATATCGGCAGCTACTGTTGGGGCTGGTAATACTGTTGCTACGGTGGATTAGGACGGTGTGGCAGAAGAATTAAATTTGGAAATTTCCACCTATGGATACTGTGATTATTCAACAAAAGATGTGTATATATATGTTCATAAGAAGAGCGGTTCATCATGCCACTATGAAAAGTGGAAAGGAGTTAAGTGTACAAAGTGCGGCACATCATGGAAAATGGATATGTTGAGCGACACTTATTATCCGAACTGCCCTCATTGAGTTGAAACATAACTCACAAAAAATCAATAATAAAAGGGATCGGACAACAGATTTTATCTGGTGTCCGGTCCTTTTTGTGTTTTATATCTCATAGTCTAAGTGGCGTATATCAGCTATAAATGGTGTATACTGGAACTCTGAAAAAAACTCCCCTTCAGTTATGATAGTTGCAGGCTTGAGAAAGCCAAAACAATTTAATAGGACACGCATACACCTGATTTTATTTTCGCCTTTTTATCCGTCTATGCTTATGCAGGGATAAAGGGGTGGCAGAATCCCGTTTCGTGCGAAGATATACCTGCAAGGATTTCATTGTTGCCCGTGAAGGTATGGAGCAGAGGATTGTGCCTACTGGCATGGCAGTCAGAGGTAATGAGGTAAAACAGCGCCGGAATTTCAGCGAAAGCATTTTTCGGGAGTGGCTGCCTGCGGATTCCGTCTGGTTGGGCATGACGGAGGCGCAGTGTGGGATGGGAGCCGTCCCAGTGTATGTTACCCGGTTCGGGGACAAGCGAGAGCCAATCTGATATTTTCAGATTGAACAGAGGGGTAATGTGGCGGAAACGCCACGTTATCCTCTGATACAGGCAAGCCTTGCAGTTATCAGATAACAGCAGACAAGGCTTCCCTGTATGAGAGGATAAATGCCGGCAAAAACTTCTCTTTTGTTTCAGTCAATGAAAATAGAAGAAAGAACAGGTGATTATCATGTGCAGTAATGTGAAAACTATTGAGGTCGGCTTGCTTGTGCATCCGGCGATCATGTTTATGAACTCCAACAAGTCAGAGAGCAATATCCGCCAGCTTATTCAGCAAAACCGCCAGAAGTGCAGTATGGCAGGGATAGCATTGTTGAATGAAGCTATCATTAACAAGGGACCGAACAGGGACATTGACCGTGATGCGGTAAATATGCTGATTACACGTCTGATCAGCGGACAGTATGATACGGTTGTCGTGGAAAACATGGCTGACATAACAGCGGACGTGTCCGATCTGGAGGAATTTATGCACGATGCCGCAAACATTGGCATTGGCTTTTTTGAGCTTTCTACCATGCAGTACCATATGTATGACACAACAAAGTGTCCTGCCGATGAGGAAAGACCGATATGGGGCGGGGGCAAGGGCTGCTGATGAAGATACAGAGAGGCGACATACTGTATGTTGACCTGGGCGTACAGTATCAGGGAAGTATGCAGAATGAAAGCTGCGATTTATATTCGGGTGGGAAATAAGGATCAGTTGGCACCTGAAACGGATAATAATAAGAAAGAACAGGAATTTGAAAACTATTGCAAAAAGCTACAACAACGGACGGCTGGCGGATACATTCCGCAACAGCAGAGTGGAAAGAACAAAAAATTGAGATAACAGACCTCATATCATGCAAAATGAAGTGCAGGGCAGACATACCTATAGAAGATAAAGCAGAGCCGGGTGGGTGTCCGGCTTTTTACATAGCTGCCAGTGTTCCATATGGCAGCATGAATTTTTCATAGGGAGGAATGGAATGTCACTTGAGGAAATGCAGGCAGTAGACATTCGGACGGTAAGACCGGAAGATGTTGTTGATATTCGGCAGATAAAGATAGATAAAGGGCTTTCACGGGAAGAAAGGCGCAGGGAATTTATCAGGCAGGTAAAAAATCCCTATTGTTTCCGTGTGGGGAATGTCATTGTCAAGTCAAGCTACAGCGAGAACGGGGTTTCCCTGAATGAGCGTTTTGAGGAACTTGTGATGTCTGTATAAAATTTTGAAAAAAGTGTGGAAAAAAAACGGGAAATGTGTTAATCTAGGACTCAGTAGGACAACTAAATCATGTGCAAACTCTGGAACCTAGATTTTTTGGGATTGGGCTATCTTAATTGAAATCAAGGAAAAGGAGTGTTGCAGATGGAAAATATCAATTCTATTTTATATCATGCAGCCATTTACCTCCGATTATCAAGAGAGGATGGCGATGTTGCGGAAGGCAGCAAGCTCGTAAGCAACAGCATATCGAACCAGAAAGCCTTAATCATGGACTTTCTGAAATCCCACACTGAAATCAAGGTACATTCCGTGTATGCGGATGACGGTTACAGCGGCGTCAATTTTGACCGCCCGGACTTCCAGCGCATGTTGGAGGATATACGGAAAGGCACGGTCAACTGTGTCATTGTAAAAGACCTGTCCCGTTTCGGCAGGAATTATATTGAAGCAGGGCGGTATATTGAAAAGATATTCCCGATGCTCGGTGTGCGGTTCATTGCCATTACGGACAATTACGACAGCATGGCGGCGGCAGGCGGCTATGGCAGTGATATGGTGGTCCCGTTCAAGAACCTCATAAATGACGCATATTGCAGGGACATATCCATTAAGATCAGAAGCCACTTGGATATGAAGCGGAAAAGAGGGGAGTATATCGGCGCATTTGCCGTGTACGGCTACCTCAAGGACGAGAGGAACAAGAACCAGCTTGTCATTGATGAATATGCGGCAGGCGTTGTGAGGGATATATTTGCAATGAAGCTGTGCGGCTTGAACCAGCAGACAATCGCTGACAGGCTGAACAATGACGGTATCCTTTCCCCGATGGAGTACAAAAAGAGCATCGGCATAAATCTTGAGACGACATTCAAGAAGGGGACGCAGGCAAAATGGAGTTACAATGCGGTGCTTAGAATACTCAAAAATGAGGTCTATACCGGGGTGCTTACACAGGGCAAGCAGACAACACCAAACTATAAGGTAAAGACACGGGTAATGAAGCCGGAAGATGAATGGGTAAAGGTGGAAAACACACATGAGCCTATCGTATCAAGGAAAGACTTCAATCTGGTGCAGGAACTTCTAAAGCAGGACACAAGGATCTCCCCGGATAAAGAGGCACTCTTTCCACTTGCAGGTATGCTTTACTGCGGGGACTGCATGGAACCAATGGTAAGAAAGACGGTTCCGGCAGGCGGTAAAAAATATGTGTATTATGTCTGCTCCGGCAATAAGAAGGATAAAACCTCATGTTCGCCGCACAGGATTTCAGAAGCTGACCTGACAGATTCCGTCCTTTATCTGTTACAGACGCATATTGAAAGCGTCCTGACACTGGAGGAGGCAATGCAGGTCATTGAGAAAGCCCCAAAGCTAAAGGCAGATGTGGCAAAGTTTGATGAACGCATTGTGAGGAAACGTGCGGAACTGGAAAAAGCGGAAAAAAGAAAGCTGAATCTGTATGAGGACTTAAAGGACGGCATCATTTCCAAAAAGGAATATTTACAGTTAAAAGCAGAGTATGACCGCAGGATCAGTGAGGCGGAAACGGCAATCGGCTCTTATGAGAAGGAAATGAAGCTGATACTGGAAAACAAGAGCAGTATGCACGAATGGATCAATGAATTTAAGCGGCATGAGAATATCCAGTCCTTAGAACGCAGTGCGGCGGTAGTGATGATAAAGCGTGTCATGGTCTACAGTGCGGACAGGATAGAGATCACATACAACTTTGAAGATGAATTTACAAGGTGCAGCGAATATGTGGCTGCATACGGGGAGTATAGCAGGAAGGAGGCAGTGTAAATGGCTAGAAAGAGCAGAAAGCCCTCTGTTTCCGAACAGGGTATGCAGAATGCGGCGGCACAGGCAAAACCGGAAATGAAGCTGTACCGGACGGCGGTATATGCAAGGCTGTCCGTGGAGGACAGCAAAAACCCTGACTGCGACACTATTGAGAACCAGTTATCATTAGTAAGGAATTATATAGAGAGCAAACCATACCTCAGACAGACGGCAGAATACATAGACAACGGGGTGTCAGGCACACGCTTTGACAGACCGGAGTTTATGAGGATGGTTGCAGACATGCGGGCAGGAGAGATTGACTGTATCGTGGTAAAAGACCTTTCAAGACTTGGCAGGAACTATCTGGAAGCAGGGGACTACCTCGAAAAGATATTCCCTTTCTTTGGGGTACGCTTTATCGCAGTCACGGACGGCTATGACAGCATCAATCCGAACACGGCAGATGACGGTCTTATCGTACCGCTTAAAAACCTTATCAATGAGGCATATGCAAAGGATATGTCAAAGAAAGTTTCCACTGCCATTGACATCAAGCAGCGGCAGGGGAAGTTCATAGGGTGCAGGGCGGCATACGGATATATGAAAAGCCCGGAAGATAAGAACCTGCTCATTGTTGACAGGGAAGTGAGCCATATCGTAGTGAGGATATTTGAGTGCAAGGCAGAGGGCATGGGCAATGGCAGCATTGCAAAAATGCTGAATGATGAAGGGATTGCGTCCCCGATGCGCTACAAATATGAAAAGGGGTTGACGAAAAACAAGCGGTATGCCGAAAGCCTTTGGAATGACGGCACAATCGCCACAATGATCGTCAATCCGGTCTACATTGGCGATATGGAGCAGGGGACACAAAAAGAAGCGATGCACATGGGAATCAAAAAGCACAGGATAAAGAAAGAGGACAGGATATATGTGGCAGGAACCCATGAGCCTGTTGTGAGCCGTGAGCTTTTTGACAAAGTGCAGGAACTGGTTGAGGAAAGAAAGCAGCAAGTGATCGCAAGCCGTGGCAAGTATGACAATGTGGAGAAAAAGGGAAACAAGTTTGACCGTATCCTTTTCTGCGGCGACTGCGGCGGCAGGCTGAAATTTTACCGGAGAGTGGATAACAGGTACGGGACTGTCAAAGTTCATTATGCTTATCTCTGTCCCAATTCTGAAGCCTATGGCGAAAAGTTCTGTAAAAAGAAAAGGATCAAATTGCAGGACTTGGAGCAGGCGGTTGAAAATGCCCTGCGGATGCACATGAAGCTGTTCCTCGACACAAAGGAAGTCCTGCAAAGCCTGAACAGGACGGCGCAGGCAAAGCAGATAAAGACCGATTACAAGAGGCAGATAACAGACACAAAGAATAAGCTGGAACGTGCGCAGTCCATGAACAGCAACCTTTACAATGATTATGCGGACGGATTGCTTAGTGAGAGGGATTACCTGTTTGCAAAGCAGAAATATGTTAAGGAAGCAGAAAACCTCGCACAGAAACTTTCCGAACTGGCAGCAATGCAGACTACCTATGAGGCAGAATATGCGGGCGGTCAGGACTTCGCAAAGGTCATGGAACGGTATGCAGGCTTTGAGGAACTCACATCGGATATAGTCCACGCACTGATCAGCCGCATTGTTTTCTTCGGGGAGGGCAGGATTGAAATAGAATATGCCTTTGCCGATGAACTGAAAGCATTTGTGGAACTGACGGAAAGCAGGAAGGAGTGAAGTGCTATAATAAAGTTGTAACAGGAGTGGCTAATAAGATATACTGAAAA